>JAFWOB010000168.1 GCA_017510065.1 Parasporobacterium sp. | reverse complement strand
TGACTCATCCTCTGACTGGATGAGAATTCTGTTTTCATCCCACTGGAACTCAGACATCGGCGCATCGTCCTCTTCCGAATAGAGTCCCGCTCCAGGAGCGGAAAGGCCTTCATCGCGCAGTCTTTTTGCCAGGTCGATCACCGGCTGATCAACAAGGCCCTCGATGATATCCTTCCATTTCGGATCAATCGTGACAGCGGCGGAGGGTTGCTGAACCTCCTCAATCAGATTTTCATATCTGTGATTCGCAATACCGCTCTTAACCGCCAGCAGAGCCTTCGGGATGAATTGCAGCAGATTGCTGATATGCAGGAATCCTCTCCATGCGGAGACAAGCTGATCCTCTCCAAGGCTGTCATCCAGGATTACGACAGAACTGACCTTGCTCTCATCGTAAATGCGCTTAAGGTTCCCTTCCGCATCTTTTGCCCCCTTTACAGCATCCGCTGGTAAGCAGGCATATACCCGCAATCCCTGCAGCGGTTCATGAATACCGATCAATGCCTTTCTGAATACCGGTTTAGGTACTGTCCATCTGAGATCCGGTAATACGCTGTACCCTTCGCTCCATTCCGTCATATATGCCTGATCTCCGGACTCCTTCAGCTTCAGCATCCCAAGCCCGATTGCGGAAGCATAGGAATTGAAGAGCGCGTCTCCGTCAGGCGCCGCCAGGTATTCAACCAGAAGATCAAACGCGGATTTCCCGCTCATATCGTTCAGATGCTTCTTTTGAAGCGTTTCCTTGGTCAGCTCTTTGCCTGCAAGCTTCTCTACGGCGAGAACTTCTTTTGCCTTTGATTCTTCCTTGCGGTCCAGCTTTTCCATGACATCCTGCCAGGTCAGCGACCATACCGGCCAGCCAAGTCCCTCACGGATAGCCATTCTCTTCTCCGCATCCTCCGCAATCTTATCTAAATGATAGGTCTTACCGTCCGTGAACACAGCCACAGGCTTTCGTCCCGGATTGCGCTGAGGATGAAACACAAAATCAGGTTTGGAAGAGATTTTTACGCCTTTCTCTCCGGTTAACGGAACCTGCAGTTCCAGACGCCAGAGGTTTTCACCGATTTCGAGCGTATATCCTTCCTTTCCGCCGACGACGGCTTTTCTCATTTGAATGCGCTTTCCGCGAACGATCGTCTGATCGAGCGCCTCCAGGAACTTGGCCTCCAGCAGGCTGTCCAGCAGCGTGTTCACCGAAATCTGTCGGATGTTGTCAATCTTTTCAAGAGAATCGCGTCCGCTCAGAATCTGTTTGAGCATGTCTACCGCGATCCGCCTGGAAATCTGATTCATCCGGTTGGACTGCCGATAAGCGTATACGCAGTGATAGCAGCCATCCTTATCCTGGTCAGAAGCGCAGGTGCAGTTCTCCATGGCTTCCAACGACATCTGGAACATGTCCAGCATCGCGTTCTTATCCGCAGTCAGCTGCTTGAGATAGCCGGTTCCGCCCGGTATTGCGTCATAGATGACCATATAGGACTTTCGGATTTCCGAATCCTGATCCGGAACATCCACAACCGTGAACCGCAGATGATCCACACTGCCGAATTTCTTTTTCAGGCCGAGCATGATGGCAGCGGCAAAAGATTCAACCTTCTTTCCGTCTTCCATCTTGATAGCCGGAATCAGGATGCGAACTGCTTCGGAAGCAAACTCCCGATACAGGTACAGGCAGTTATCGAACGGATCCTTTAATCCCTGCAGCTTTGCCTTGCAGGTGGGCGTATGGGAAGCATACTTCTTCCCGCGCTGGACGGTACCGCAGGTATGGCAGACGGTAAAGCCTTTTCTGTGCTGCTTTATGCCGGCTACATAAAACGCCTTTCCCATGACATCGCTTTCACCGAAATTGA
This sequence comes from Parasporobacterium sp., assembly GCA_017510065.1. GTDB lineage: Bacteria > Bacillota > Clostridia > Lachnospirales > Lachnospiraceae > RGIG5612. The sequence continues at coordinate 2,840 of JAFWOB010000168.1, read as the reverse complement.
TTTCCCTTAATGTGGCCTTCTTGACAAAATCATAGCCGAATGGGAGATCTCCGGTTGTCGTGCGATATCCGCAGAGCACGTCTTTCTCTTCGTTCACATCCACCAAAAGCTGCTGCGTGTAGAATTTGGATGTCCGGTCATCGCTTTCGTCTCCGCTCCTTGCGGCTTCATATTTCATCTCGGAGTATACGGTTCTCGGCCGGATCATCGTGACTTTCTGATCCGTATCGGCCCATTCCGGAGATCCGCAGCGAGGGCAGGTCGCGACATTATGCAGGGATGAATCCTGTGCCGCAAAGTTGCAGCTTGGGCAGAGTCTCCATGTCTCCGGTTCCGGCGATTTCATGTCGATTCTGCTGATCTCCAGTTTTCTTCCCGCTGCATAGAAAGAATTATACGGCGCAAATTCAGAAATGGCAGTCGCGGCATCCCGGGAATACTCATAGGTCACCTTATCATTCACATTGCCGGGATTGTCCATTTCTTCTTTGCGTTTTCTCCGCGTCAGGACCGCTTTCAGCGTCACACCCGCTTCCGGGAAAGCATAGTTTGGCAGGACACCTTCGTCCGACAGGAAGTTGAAGGTGTTTTTGTCGTTCATTTTGTCTACGACACTGAGCAACGCGTTGCGCTCGTCGTACAATTCTTTTTTCTGTGCCTCAAAGGACGAATCCTTGGGCAGCGCGTCCAGATCCTCAATGGCCTTCTTCAGTTTTTTGATGTCATCCTGCAGGCGGTCTCTGTCTTTTTTCACCTCGGTAAAAGGCGTCAGCAGTCTGTGTTCCGGATTCTCGTCCCCTTCGCCGATGACAAAGGAATGGATGCTGTTTTTGGTATCTTCCTCCAGCTTTTCACCGAACATGCCCACAAACCGCCGCTCCAGGCGGGACATATTGCTGTGCATATAGTGCAGAAGGTTGAATGGGAATTCCTTTACAGGCTTCACGTCTTTATCCACGTGACTCAGGATTCTTTTAATCGTATCCGGTACCGCCCCATCATCGATGCCGGACTTCACCCAGCAGTCAAAGCAGAATGCCATGAACTGCCGTTCCAGCACGGCCGACGCGTTTAAGAAGACCGCGGGAGGTTCTACCGATCCGGAGATCATCTCTGTCGGTTCCTGATAAAAATAGAGATCATGCTGCTTGGTACCGGCTATCGTCACCGTGAAGGCATTGCCGTCTTTCCGTCCGGCTCGGCCGACCCGCTGAATATATTGCGCCTGTCCGGGAGGCACCTGGCACAGCACAACTGTGGAGAGATCTCCGATATCGATACCCATTTCCAGCGTCGGCGTACAGGACAGGAGATTCGGATCCCACGCGTGGTGCGCTTCCTTGCCGTGCTTAAACGCTTCTTCCAGTGCCTCACGGTCCTGTCTCTGCAGAAGGCTTGAGTGCTCCCCGGCGTGAATACGGATCGGTTCGCCCTGACCGTAAATACGATAACTGACATCCACCGCCTCTTCTGCCGGCTCATAGTGACCGCCGCAGTCTTTGCGGAGGCACGCGACATCTCTCCAGATATCCTCTGTACTCTTTGGAACGGATAAAAGCTGACCGCATTTTGTGCAGCGCATTTTGCCGACGGACGAAGTGATGTGGAAAGCCTCCGGGTTCAGGCCAAATACAGGAGCACCTTTTGGGCCTTCCATGCGGATAAGGAGCTCCGCCTTTTCCGCCTCTGAGACAACCAGACTGATCGCATCGACGTATCCCGGAACTTCAAGTGCCGTGCGGCCGATGACTTGCAGGAATTTTTCCGCGTACCAGCATTTCTGTGTCAGCATCTCAAAGTTCCCGGCGCGCTCGGCATTTGCTCCCGCCAGGAACAGCGGCGCGACAAAGCTGTCAGGCATCCAGGAATTATAAGGCATGTTCCTGTTTCCCGGAGACAGCAGCTGCTCATTTCCTCCGTTTTCGACATAGGATCGATAGAGCGGCAGCGCAAACGCGCCGTTCTTCCGCATATGTGTAACCCAAAGATGCAGGAATCCCTGCAATTTCTCTTTTGTCAGGAGGTTTCGGACGCCAGCTTCATTCTCGATTCTGGGCAGAACGCTCTCAGCAATCCGGTCGATCAGCTTCTCATCCACGCGGGCCATGGAGGCGCCGCTCCGTTCCAGCGTACGTCCGATGTGGCTCCTGCGGCCATATTCAATGAGCGTTTCCAGAGAAATGCGGCGTTTCACATCTTTCAGGATGGCATTGGCCGCAGCCTCATTCGGGAATTTCCCTGTTTTTTGGAGGGTTTCATAGGCAGGATCGTCCGACATGTTGAAGGGAATGAAGGTATCCACATAGGTTTCTTCACCCATTCTGGACAACCAGTAATCATTCAAAGCCTGCCCAAACTGGCTCAGCGGCAGGCCTTCGCCACCGTCATCCACAAAATGCTGGATCGCGATGCGGAAGGTGGAAGACCAGGTGCGGGCATTGATGAAGCTTGCGCGGTGAGACGCGTCCTGCACATTGTCGCTGAAAGCAAGGAGTTTTTTGTCATCGTTAAACTGGGAGGCATAGACACGGGAAACCCCCGCGCTGATGGCCGTGGCGCTTCGCAGACCGATAAAGATCATACTGCGTTCCGCCCCGCAGCACGGGCACAGATAATTATCCCTCTTTGCCTCGGGAGAGAAATACCAGACCGGGATCGTATTCTTGCCGCAAACCGTGCATTTGCCCGTACCCTGATCTATCTGGACATTCTGACAGTCCGGGCAATACCGATAGGGATCATGAATCTGCGGTTTGTTCTCTTCTGCGGAAGAACGCGGATAAAGCAGGCGGACATGCTTATCCTGCGAAAAATACTGATTATAGAACGTATTCATGTCG
>JAFWOB010000167.1 GCA_017510065.1 Parasporobacterium sp. | reverse complement strand
GGAGAGATCTCCGATATCGATACCCATTTCCAGCGTCGGCGTACAGGACAGGAGATTCGGATCCCACGCGTGGTGCGCTTCCTTGCCGTGCTTAAACGCCTCTTCCAGTGCCTCACGATCCTGGCTCTGCAGAAGGCTTGAGTGCTCCCCGGCATGAATACGGATCGGTTCGCCCTGACCGTAAATACGATAACTGACATCCACCGCCTCTTCCGCCGGCTCATAGTGGCCGCCGCAGTCTTTGCGGAGGCACGCAACATCCCTCCAGATATCCTCTGTGCCCTTTGGAACGGATAAAAGCTGACCGCATTTTGCACAGCGCATTTTGCCGACGGACGAAGTGATGTGGAAAGCCTCCGGGTTCAGGCCAAATACAGGAGTACCTTTTGGGCCTTCCATGCGGATAAGAAGCTCCGCCTTTTCCGCCTCTGAGACAACCAGACTGATCGCGTCGGCGTATCCCGGAACTTCAAATGCCGTGCGGCCGATGATTTGCAGGAATTTTTCAGCGTACCAGCATTTCTGTGTCAGCATCTCATAGTTCCCGGCACGCTCGGCATTTGCTCCCGCCAGGAACAGCGGCGCAACAAAGCTGTCCGGCATCCAGGAATTATAAGGCATGTTCCTGTTTCCCGGAGACAGCAGCTGCTCATTTCCTCCGTTTTCGACATATGATCGATAGAGCGGCAGCGCAAACGCGCCGTTCTTCCGCATATGCGTAACCCAAAGATGCAGGAATCCCAGCAGTTTCTCTTTTGTCAGGAGATCCCGGATGCCCGCTTCATTTTCGATTCTGGGCAGAACGCTCTCGGCGATCTGATTGATCAGCTTCTCATCAACGCCGGCCATGGATGCGCCGCTCCGTTCCAGCGTACGTCCGATGTGGCTCCTGCGGCCATATTCAATGAACGTTTCCAGAGAAATGCGGCGTTTCACATCTTTCAGAAGGGCATTGGCCGCTGCCTCATTCGGGAATTTCCCGGTTCTTTGGAGAGTTTCGTAGGCGGGATCGTCCGACATATTGAAGGGGATGAAGGTATCCACATAGGTTTCTTCACCCATTCTGGACAACCAGTAATCATTCAAAGCCTGACCGAACTGGCTCAGCGGCAGACCTTCGCCACCGTCATCCACAAAATGCTGGATCGCGATGCGGAAGGTGGAAGACCAGGTGCGGGCATTGATGAAGCTTGCGCGATGTGACGCGTCCTGCACATTGTCGCTGAAGGCAAGGAGCTTCTTGTCATCGTTGAACTGGGAGGCATAGACACGGGAAACTCCCGCGCTGATGGCCGTGGCGCTCCGCAGACCGATAAAGATCATACTGCGTTCCGCACCGCAGCATGGGCACAGATAATTATCCCTCTTTGCCTCGGGAGAGAAATACCAGACCGGGATCGTATCCTTGCCGCAAACCGTGCATTTGCCCGTACCCTGATCCATCTGGACATTCTGACAGTCCGGGCAATACCGATAGGGATCATGAATCTGCGGTTTGTTCTCTTCTGCGGAAGAACGCGGATAAAGCAGGCGGACATGCTTATCCTGCGAAAAATACTGATTATAGAACGTATTCATGTCG
>JAFWOB010000166.1 GCA_017510065.1 Parasporobacterium sp. | reverse complement strand
CGCAGTTATACGCAGATCTCGCAGGATGAAGCAAAGGAAATGATGGAGCAGGACGACGGACATGTCATCGTCGACGTCCGGAGGCCCGATGAATTCGCGGCTGGGCATATTCCCGGCGCCATCTGCATCCCGAATGAAACGATCGAATCGGAGCAGCCGGAGGGACTTCCGGACCTGAATCAGATCATCCTGATCTACTGCCGCAGCGGCAACCGCAGTAAGCAGGCGGCGCAGAAGCTGTTTGATATGGGCTATACGAACGTCTATGAGTTTGGTGGAATCATTGACTGGACAGGAGAAGTTGTAACGGAAACGCAGGATGCAGACAGTTCTCAGGAAAGCGAGTCGGAAACACAGGATACAGATTCCCCGCAGGAAAGTGAGCCAGAAGCGCAGATGACAGACGAGGAGAAAACAGATATGAAACTGAAGATCGGAGACGCGGAAGTCCCTGTGACCTGGGAAGAAAATGAATCCGTAGATGCCCTGGCGGCACTGGCTGCAGAAGGGCCGCTGACCATTCAGCTGTCCATGTACGGAGGCTTCGAGCAGGTTGGGCCGATCGGTCAGAGCATCATAAGTGATGATCAGCAGACGACCACACAGGCCGGTGATGTCGTCCTGTATTCCGGTGATCAGATCGTCGTCTTTTACGGCTCCAATTCCTGGGCTTATACCCGGCTGGGCCATGTGGACCTGTCTCAGAAAGAGATGGAGGATCTGCTTGGAAACGGTGATGTCATGCTGACACTTCAGATGGGAGGATCACGATGAAAGTATTGATCTTAAACGGAAGTCCCAGGCCAAAGGGCAATACAAAACAGATGATAAAAGCCTTTTGTGAAGGCCTTGAAACTGCCGGTCATGAATATGGCGTATATGATGTCTGTAAGATGAATATCCATGGCTGTCTTGCCTGCGAGTACTGCCACACCAAAGGAAACGGCCAGTGCGTGCAGAAGGACGACATGCAGTATGTTTATGGGCAGCTGCAGGAGGCAGAGATGCTGGTGATTGCTTCGCCAATCTACTACCACGGCCTTTCCGGCCAGCTGAAATGCGTCATCGACCGCTTTTATGCGGCGGCATATCCGAATAAGCCGGCGAAGCTGAAGAAAGTTGCAATGTTCCTGAGCTCCGGTGATCCGGATATGTATGACGGTGCTCTTTTCTCTTATCAGGGAGATTTTCTGGATTATCTGCAGCTGGAAGGCATGGGGGTATTTACCACAAATGGCTATGATCCAGGCGTGTCGGAGGCGAAGCTGGAAGAACTGAGGGCGTTTGGAGCGTCTCTATAGTAAAAGAGAAGGAGCCATGTATCCGGAACTTACAGCTCCGAAAAGAGAGTATTTAGACCGGACAATTTTGTCTGACCATACGAAATACGGCATTTGGTCGCTTTGTGTCGTGTTATTTCAGATGTTCCGGGCGTATTCTGCGGTTGGAAAGGAGGGAAAGGCTTGGACCAGAAAAAAATCGGAAGCTTCCTGCGGGAGCTTCGGAAGGAACAAGGAATCACTCAGGAACAATTTGCAGAGAAGCT
>JAFWOB010000165.1 GCA_017510065.1 Parasporobacterium sp. | reverse complement strand
TACTGGTGATCGGCTTTGTCGTGTGCATATACCTGAGCCGGAAAATAGTCAGGAAATTATACTGAAATGGAAACGGGACTTATCATTGGTGTTGCCCTGGAGATGGCTGTGGGGATCCTCTGCATCGTACTGGGCCTGCTGATATGGAAGAAACGGAAGGTCTCCTTACTGCATGAGTATCATTATCAGAGAGTCAAACCGGACGATATCCCGGCCTACTGCGCCTTGATAGGCATCGGGCTGATCATGATCGGGACCGGGATATGCTTTGCAGGGATCATTAACCTGCTGTTCCGGACACTCCTGTCACTTGTGGCATTAGGTTTGGGATTTCTGCTCGGGATCGCCGTCATGCGAAAGGCGCAGAAGAAATATAACGGCTCCTGGTTCTGATCCTTACAGGAAGCAGTAAGGATACTGTTGGTCATGGCTTTTCACAGAAAAAACATCCGCCGGATACAGTTTTTTCAGAATCAGTGAGTAAGATAATCATAAAACAAAGGCTCATATATCTGGGCCTGTCATATAGAAAGCATAAAGCAACCCCTCTTTAGAGCAAGAGCAGCATCCGGCGTGGTGCTGCTTTTGCTTTTCGGGGATCTTCTGTTTCATATTATTGAAGGAACCTTCCTACAGCATATTCCGGCCGGAAGATCTGTTCTGCATCTTCTTGCTTTTTTGTGACAGATGAGCGCAGCTTCGGTATAGAAGCTGGATGCGAGACGGTATGATTCACTGTTCTTTATTTTATAAAAAGATAATAGGTATGAGGAACAATATGTGAAATTAAAACGATAAAAAGCACCACATATGTGGCACTTTTTATCGTTTGCAAATTAAGCATCTGGGCTCGTTTTACAAGGGAGGGTTATTAATAAAGAGTATTATCCAATTAATCCGATAAGATTATTAATTGCAACATACATTAATAGCGCCCAAAGTAAGATCAAAATGATCCATGTTGGAATCGAAGTCAGTTTTCGTGATTCTCTGAGCTTTTTGTCACGTAATGCCATAATTGCCAACACACCAAGGAGCGGAGTCGTGATGATACCTGACCACTGTGCGATCATCAGGATCTGCGTGGGAATGCCGCCGACTGTCAGGCCCATGATACTGGCAAATACCATTGCTGCTATCATAATAATCTTTGGAACCCATGTATCCATGGAGGATTCTTTGCCGATGCCCTGGTAGAAAATGCCTACGCCCCATGTGGGTGCTCCAATCAAGCTGGAGATTGTTGCTCCGAGGAATGCAATTCCGAATATTACTCGAATTGCTGCACTTCCGTTTAATGCTTCAACCAATCCGTTTGCAATCGCAAGGCCTGAAGTGGGAGGATTTCCTGCAAATAACGCAGCGCCGACACAAAGAATGATGCCAATGATTATAAAATAAGCGATCGGTCCAGCAAGTGCATCTGCTAAAAGCCCCTTTTTCTCTATATCCTTTTCCTGCCAGCCTTTTTCTCTTACAAATGTACTTCCATAGATCATTGGACCAAAAGATACCGTAGTACCGAGGAGCGAAAGCATGACTGCCTGGCTTCCAGCCGGCATAGAAGGTACTAAACCGGAAACGGTTTCTCCTGCAGGCGAACCGCCAATAATGATATAAACTACGATAAAGAAGACGACCATAAGAGCGATACAGGCCATCATACCTTTTTCTATTTTTTTATAGAATCCTTTCAGGATGATCACCAGGATACAAAATATGGTTGCAATGATTCCGCCGGTTTTGATCGCCAGTCCCGGGAAAATAATATTCAAAGCCATTCCGGAAGCCATGAAATTACCTATTCCGAACACGACAATTGTAATTAAACCCAGGATACCGCCAATGACTGCGAGCAGTTTCGGATATCTTTCCCGAATGGCGGTCATCATCGGTTTGCCGGTCTGTATTGTGAACTTATTGATACTATATTGCCAGATTCCGTTAATTGCAGATAAGATAGCAATCCACCAGAGCAGTTTATACCCAAATAAGGCTCCGGCAGTACTGGATGTAACAACGGATCCAGCCCCGATATAAGTTGCTGTCAAGATAAAACTCGGACCAAATGATTTAAGAATATAAAGTAGATTGTTTTCCTTGTTCTTTTCCATATTATCCCCCCGTTACTATTTTTTATTTCGCATATCCATCATCGCTTTTTGAAATGCCGGCTGAAAATCGTTCGAAACCGTAACCGTAAAAGCGATGTAACTGCCTCCCGGCGCCATTAACTCAACAGCGCGTTTTGTTTCTTCGTAGCATTCTTCAAAAGTTACACCGAGTTTGTCGAATACTCCCTGGTTGTCGAAACCGCCGCAGAATGTGAGCTGGTGTTGATATTGGTCTTTGAGAGAACGCATATTAGTGTTGCAGACCTGCCAGACATCCAGCGCATCCACACCGATTTCAATGAGATCCGGAACAATGGGTTCGATATATCCGCAGCTGTGGTGCTCATAAAGCATGCCGTTTTCATGAACGGCATCTACAACCCGTTTCAGTTGAGGTTTAAAAATCGTTCGCCAGGTATCAAGAGACATGAACATTTTGTCGTTCATGCCATAATCATCATGCATATCAAAAACATCCGCATTATAATAACGGCCAACTTTTTCAACCAACCGGATCTTATGATCTGCAACTGCTTTTGCAAATTCCAGGCATTCTTCCTCGTCTTCAATCAATGCACAAAGTGTGTCGATCATGCCAAGGCATGCATGCATTCTTTCAAATGGCCCGTTGATGCTCATGACCATATTCAGCCGGTCTTTCTGAAAGTGAGCAGTATCTTTTTTTGCCTGTTCTTCCCAGTCAATCTGGTCCAGGTCCGGGAATATGACCTTATTCTTCCATTCTGCTATATCGTTAAGCAAATGATTCGAGGTCGTCATAGGGGCTTTTGTTGATTCTTCGTATTTCCATTCAACACCAAACCCATCAGTCCCGGTATCGCGCCCTTGATAACGTTCTATGAACGGCGCTGGAAAGGCAATATTCATATCCAGTGATCTGGAAGGAACCCATTCTGGAATCCCATGATGATAGGCGATCAGAGCATTCTCTCTTGGCGTCATGAAACATCCTCCTTTTTCAATATTATTTTATTAAAACAGAATGAAAAAAAACCATTTAAAGAATACAAATGTTCTTTAAATGGCTGTTTTCTTTTGTACGAATCGTACAAATCACTTATTCCAGAAACGATACGACATGAGCAGATACTCTCTGATATCAGGGTCATCCAGATCCAGATCGATCAGTTGCTGGATCTTTTCGATTCTATATATAATCGAATTCCGATGTATATGAAGCTCTTTTGCGGTTTCAACAAGAGAACGTTCCTTCCTTAGAAAGATGTATAAAGTCTCAAAATAATCTGTCATGTGTTTGTTATCATATTTTTTAAGTATAGACAGTGCCGGGTGGATTATTCCGTTTCCGAGAATCTCTTTTGCAGATTCATGAGCAAAGAAATCAAGAACTATTTTTGAATCAAGTCTGGTGATTTGTTTTGTACTATACGCCAAAGACAATTTTGCTTGCCTGTAATTATTGATCAGATGCTCCAAATTATCAAATTCATAGCTGGTCCCAATCCGGACATTGTAGTAATAAGTAATGTATTCCTGCAGACTTTTTAGAGGTTCATAGCCGTGTTCCATCGAATAGATCAGCACCATATCATCATGATAATAAAAATAACTGCACCCGATTTCAATGCTGTCGATATAAAGCTCAATATGCTTCAGATCATTCTTGGAAGCCCCTTCTATTACACTCATAATATAGGTGGAATCTGATTTGGTGATAAACCGATATATAATATCATGGTTTTCAATCGTATCATATTGATCCATATATTGTATGAATAGATCCTGACCTGTTTTGAAAGGAAGATCGTGCTGGTGCATATTTACCCATTCGTCAATGGCATCGCAGATGATCTCACTGAAATTCAGTTGTCCCAGGGTGATGGGCATATCACATTCAATAATAACAAACAGTCCGAGAACAGAATTATCTATTGGCGAATGGATACGATATTGGATACCCCTTGATTCGATACCCGGAGGTGATAATAAGGTCGGTATTGATTTGCCTTCCCGATAATAAGCGGATCTATTCGCTTCCCGAAAGCGACGAAACAGAGACGTTGAGGCGAAAGACATATGCCCCATTGTAAGAATGTTATCCCATTCAGAATTCACACTGCCAAGTGGATGATTTGTTCTTGCTATGATTCTGTCTGTTTCATCAGAGATAAACATTGCATTACTGTACAGTGTTTGCAGATAGTTTATCATATCCTGGAGGGTACCGCCGCGAAAGATCAGATGAAACAGTTCTTTTTCCCAGATCTCCAGATTCCGCATCTGGCTGATGATGCGATTAACGACCGAATAAATGTCCTTTTCGTATATGAAGATAATATCGGAACCGTGGCAGATTTCAACATGACCGTCCTTTTCATAGATATTAGCAGAATCTGTATCCTGATGTTCAGCGATCTGCACTCCGGAAAAATGCGCAGATGCATTTGACATGCGGGTATCTTTTTTAAAGTCAGAAAGCATATTCTCAATGATATTCATCGTAAGAAACATGTCAATCAGTACCTTTCTATGCAAGCAAGAAATAGTAAGTATCAAGGGCAATACTATAAACAGAAAAATATATATCGAATCCGATTTGGATTGCTCTGAACGAATATAACAAAGTATATCAAAACCATTTCATATTATAAAGTAAACTCGGCATCTGTAGATGTGCTGCTCTTGTTTTTTTCAGAGATCTTCTGTTTCATGTTGTTAGAGGTACCATTCTTGCAATTTTTCTTACCTGGGGACCTGTTCGGGACTTTCTTACTTTTTGTGGCTGATCAGCATTACTTCAGTATAGAAGCTGGGTACACGATGTTGATTTTCACTGTTATTATTTCAGAGAACCGTTATAATCATCATAGGAATACTAGAGCAAAGGCAGGATAAAGGTATGGAATTAAAGGATTTCCCGTCATACGGATGGGTGAAAAAACTGAACGGAGCAAGATATTTCAGCGGAAGCGCAGGAACGGGGCCGCGGTTCGGTGCGCTTACCGTCCACACCTTCCACTATAAAGTGTGGACAAAAGAAGAGAAGGACGAGGACGGGAATTCCAGCAAGTTACTCTGTGCAAGCTGCTATGTGCTGCCGCCGCAGAACAGTGGGAAGGAGATCTTCGGGGCAGAAGAAAAAACGTTCGCCCTGTCGGAAGAAAACCTGGAGCAGGCAAAAGCGTGGCTGCTTCAGCAGCTGAACAGCCATGACTGCGTCGGAAAGGAATGATTCTTATGAATACAAAGAAAGTGTTATTTATAAATGCCTGTGTGCGGGAACAATCCAGAACACGAAGGCTGGCGGATTGCCTGCTTTCCGGAATGTCCGGTGAAATAACCGAAATAAAGCTTTCCGATATCGTCTTCCCGGAGACTGACGAAGCGTTTTTAAAACAAAGGGATACTCTGATCGCCAAACAGGAATATTATTCTCCTGTATTTTCTCTGGCCGGAGAATTCGCTGCTGCAGACGTGATCGTGATCGCGGCCCCGTTCTGGGATTTATCCTTTCCTGCGGCTTTAAAGCAGTATTTTGAACAGATAAACATAAACGGCATTACCTTCCATTATACAGAAGAAGGCATCCCTGAGGGATTATGCAAAGCAGAGAAGTTATATTATGTAACAACTGCCGGCGGCATGATCTATTCGGATGAATACGGGTTCGGATACGTAAAAGCACTGGCACAGGCTTTCTATGGAATACCGGATGTGATACAGATCAAGGCAGAAGGACTGGATATCGCAGGGGCAGATGTGGAAGGGATCCTGAAGGAAGCCATGCTGAAGATAGAAGATCTGGATGTGAAATGAATCAGGTTAGATTGTTGTTATTTAGAGATAGAATGATTTGGAGGCAGATCGTATGAATTGTCCATATCTCTGCCTTGCATGCGGCACGATCATCCGGTCTTTCATCAGGGAAGATACGGATAAAGAATGGGTCCACAAACCAGGCAGCCTTGGGAGCAAATAGATATCTGGATCCTGACGTAATCTGTGTTATCGCTTTTGACTGGGTTACTGTTCAAGTTCCATTATCCGGCAACATAATTGCATGAAAAATGCAGCAACTGATCTGTTACAAAGGGACGTCTTCCGGGATTTCAGCATTAGCTTGACACTTCGGAGAAGTTTTTGTAAAAATAAATTGAATGACAGTCCCGGTTGTGCAAATAACTTCGTTTACAGTATTACGGGTCTGAGAAAACAGGAGGGGGATCTGATGGAGCCATATATCTTGTCATGTGAATCAACGGTGGATATGCCATATTCTTATATCAACGGAAGAAATATTCCGGTGCTTTTTTATTCTTATAATATTAACGGCGAGGAATTTACGGATGACATGCTCCGGGACCCGCAAGCTCTTCCGAACTTTTACAAAGCCCTGGAGGAAGGGGCGATGCCCACAACCTCCCAGCTGAATGAGTTTACCTATGAGTCGTTCTTTGAGGAGCAGATTCAGAAAGGTGATGTGCTTCATATTGCATTTGGGACCGGTATGACGCTGTCTTATTATAATGCGGAACGGGCGGCGGAAACGATACGGAAAAAATACCCGGATAGAAAGCTGGTCGTGATCGATTCGTACTGCAGCTCCTCCGGATACGGACTGCTCGTGGATTATGCGGCGGATATGAGGGATGCAGGAAAATCCATAGAAGAAACCGAAGCCTGGGTCAGGGCGAACTGTCATAACGTGCACCATCAGTTCTATTCCACCAGACTGGACTTTTACAGACGCAGCGGGCGAATGTCGGGACCGGCAGCAATGATCGCTACCATTTTAAGTATCTGTCCCATCATGCGCCTGGATTATGATGGTAAGATCATAGCATATGATAAGGTAAGAGGCAAAAAAGCTGCGGTGAAAACCACCATCGATACGATGGAAAAGCATGCGCAGAACGGCAGTGCATATGCGGGAAAGTGTTTTGTCTGCAATTCCAACTGTCTGGAGGAAGCACAAAAAACAAAAGAAGCTGTGTTGGAAAGGTTTAAAAACCTGAAGGAAGAGGATGTCCGAATCTGTGATATCGGTACGATTATCGCTTCTCACTGTGGACCAGGCACAGTGGCTGTGTTCTTCCTGGGGGATGAAAGAGCACCATCATGATCGATAGCCCGCAGTAAAAAGAAAGAAACCCTAGATCCGGCTTCGCAGAGGACAGTCTGAATGGATGATGTGTTCTGCCAGCCTGCCCAGTCCCAGATCCCGCAGATAATCTCTAAGGATTGGTGCTGACTGAGTGGATTCCGGCCCGATCATGATCTCCGTGATCAGATCTTCCAGAGTCACGCCCGCTTTCAGGCACATGGTATTCAGATCCAGCGGATAGTATTTCTTGATCCTTTCTTTTGTAATATGATATTGAGGCTTGATCTCAAAAAACTCTACTTCAAAGGGCATCACGATGAGACGGGTTTCATTCTCGCTCAGGAAAGAAGGATGTTTAAACGTGGCGCAGTTGCGCCATGCTTCATGGAGCGCCTCGCGAAGGGCAGGCGAATCATTTTCCCCCTTGCTCTCCAGGACCAGATTATAGACATGCTCTACCAGTGGGTGAGAATCCAGGTCATTCTGATAATAGACTTTCCGGAGTGATATCGCCCCGCCGGTCATTTTTTCAAGTACCGGTTTCTGAAAACACAGACAGACGCCTTTTCCCTGGTTGGCATAACGTTCCCACTGCGCGGCGTCGTCCCGGAAACCTGAAAAACATGCTGCATAAATGGAGAAATCAAAATATCGTTCCCGGACTTTCTCCCGCATTACATGCAGTTGTTGTATGATCTTTTCATTTTCCTTTGGATCAAACCGTTTTTTCACAGCATTAAATATGCCGGTGATAAACAGTTCCATTTCTGTTGCATCGTTCATGTTGAGCACGTTGTTGACCCGGAGTTCCTGTTTATTCACGATGCCGTCAAGAGCAGAATAATCTGTGTAATGGTAAAGAAGTTGATTGGTCGTATCCTGTCTGTCTCCCATTTTCCGGTCTCCTTTGTGAATCCTGAATTCTGTATACAACATTAACATGGAATGGCGTGGTAAACAATCCATTTATTGAGCTGCATCGTCTGAAAACCATAGTCCGATTGCAAAAATCCGGAAAGTTTGCTACTTTTTTTTACAATTGCTGCAGTTAAGGAAAGCATATACAGAGATCCTGTTGATATGCTGAAGAAATTCAACAATGCGCTGAAATTGGTTTTAAAGCGAGTTATAGAAGGTTTATGAATATTGAAACAGTTTTAGGGATACTCATCCCGTTTGCCGGTACCAGCCTGGGTGCGGCAATGGTATTTATCTTAAAGAAAAACATATCCGGTCAGATGCAGAAGATCCTTACCGGTTTTGCCGCAGGGGTTATGGTAGCCGCATCTTTCTGGAGTCTGCTTCTGCCTGCACTGGAAAGCAGTGAAGCTATGGGGAAACTGTCTTTTCTTCCGGCTGCGGTTGGATTTCTGATCGGGGTAGGTTTTCTGCTCCTGCTGGATATCGTTATCCCACATATGCATCTGGATCATCAGTCGGAAGGTCCGAGATCAGGTATCAAACGAACCACCAAATTGATCCTGGCCGTTACGCTGCATAATATTCCGGAAGGAATGGCTGTGGGCGTTGTCTATGCAGGACTTGTATCCGGCAATACCGGGATCACTTCAGCAGGAGCCCTGGCCCTGGCTCTCGGGATCGCGATCCAGAATTTCCCGGAAGGTGCCATTGTATCCATGCCTTTACGGGCAGAGGGGATGAGCAAGAAAACCACGTTCCTTTATGGAGTTCTATCGGGAATCGTAGAACCGATCGCAGCATTCATTACGATCCTGGCGTTCAGAACGGTTGTCCCCGTCATGCCGTATCTTCTGGCATTTGCAGCGGGCGCCATGATGTATGTAGTAGTGGAGGAACTGATCCCGGAAATGTCGGAAGGAAAACACTCCAACGCCGGTACGATCGCATTTGCTCTGGGGTTTGTTCTTATGATGGTACTCGATGTGACACTGGGATAAAATGGATCCTAAATTGAATCTTGCTGTGAAAGGCGGCCGCAAGGCCGCCTTCATGCGAAAACGACAGTTTTGCAATTCTGCATGAAACAGCCGTTCTGTGCGCCTGGAATTGACAATGCAAACCCGTTAAAGTAAGATTTCAAGGCAAATGTTAAAACGGACCGGTGTCCTTTGAGTTTTTTGTTTTAGGGAGGATAATATGGGAAATTATAAGATTCTGGCGATTAATCCGGGTTCCACTTCAACCAAGATCGCGGTTTTTAAAGGGACAGAAAAGCTGCTGTCGGAGAATGTACAGCATGCGGCAGAAGATCTGGCAAAATTTGCCGAGGTTTCCGATCAGCTGCAGTTCCGTTATCAAATGATCGCGGATATGCTGAAGGAGAAACAGATCGATCTGTCGGATCTGGATGCGGTCGTAGGCCGCGGCGGCGGGCTGATGGCCTGCGAAGGCGGCGTATACGGGATCGATGATCTTTTGTTTGATCACGCGTCAAGAGGCGCGACAGGAGTGCAGCATCCGGCACAGCTAGGGCCGCAGATCGCCAGAACATTCGCGGATGAATATGGATGTCCTGCTTTTGTAGTCAATCCGCCGGATACAGATGAAGGGATCCCTGAAGCAAGGCTGACAGGCATCAAAGGGGTGCTCAGAAGGCCGACATCCCATGCCCTGAACCAGAAAGAAACTGCCATCGTCCATTCCGGGAAGATGGGCGTCCGGTATGAAGATATGAACTATGTGGTCTGCCACATCGGCGGGGGGATCTCAATCACAGCTCATCGAAAGGGCAAGATGATCGACAGTAACGACTATGTCAGCGGCGACGGCCCTCTGACGCCGACCCGTTCAGGTTCAGTGCCTCTGATCCCGCTGGTAAATTATATTTTTGATAAAGGACTGGACCGGAAAACAGCCACAGAGCTCGCCACAAAGACAGGCGGTTTTGTAGATCTTCTGGGGACAAGCGACGCAAGGGAAGTGTGCGCTATGGCAGCGGAAGGCAATCGGTTTGCGCAGCTTGCCTGGGATACCATGGTCTATCAGATCATCAAGCAGGTCGGAGCCATGGCAGCAGCTCTGCATGGCAAAGTAGATGCCATTTTATTAGGCGGAGGAATGGTCTTTAATGAAGACCTTGTCGCAAAGATCAAGGAAGCCGTAGAGTTTATTGCTCCGGTTTACGCATATCCGGGAGAATTTGAAATGGAAGCTATGGCGCATGGAGCAACCCGGGTACTTGACGGAGAAGAAGAACTGAAGACCTACACCGGCGTGAAAAACTATAACGTCAGTGATTTCCTCGGAGAGTGATCCCGGGAGATATTCGTAAGGAGTGGTAATGAAAAGGAAAGGCATTCGGGAGATCTTGTTTGCCATTGTTGTGTTGGCGGCAGCGGTGCTGATGATCGTAAAACCATGTCCGGGACTGGAAGAGATGGGGCATTACGCCATGGGCTTTACCATTATAACAGTCGCCGGCTGGATCTTCCGGCCATTCGGTGTTCCCAATTCCATATGCGGCATGTTCCTGCTGGGGGCGATGCTGGTCTTTGGCATGAAGGCCGAAACCGTTTTTTCCGGATTCGCTCAAAACGCCCTGTGGACCTTGATTCCTGCCCTGTTTCTTGGGTATGCCCTCCAGAAAACAGGACTGGGAGAACGGATCGCCACCGGCGTGCTTCGAATCTTTCCGTCCAATTGGGCAGCTGTTACCTGCGCATGGGTGCTGATCGGTACGGCTCTCAGCCTGGTCACGCCTTCCATGACGGTCAGAGCGGTCATTATGATCCCGGTGGCACAGCAATGCTGCAGACTGTATGGCTTGAAACCGGGGTCCAGGGAATCCGCCTATATGATCCTGGTCACTTTGTTTACTTCTATTTTCCCCGGAAATGCCTTCCTGACCGGCAATCTGACTGCACAGATCATTCTGGGGGTATTTGAGACGACGCCGGGTCTTGCGGGAACGATCACATTTGATTCCTGGCTGCAGGCGGCCCTGCTTCCCGTTGCCATCATCACGGTGCTCTCGGTCATACTGGGGTATCTTTTTCTCAGGCCGTCTCAAAAGCTTTCCCGGGAACAGTTTCGCAGCAACACTGCCGATCAAAAACGCATTAGCAGACATGAACTGGTCACGGCAGCTGTCCTGGCTGTCAGTTGTATCTTGTTTTTTACCGGCAAATATCATGGCATATCCAGCACAGCGATCTGCATCATGGCAGCCGTGATCTTATTTGCGGCCGGCGTGATCAGGGCAGAGGAGTTTGCCACAGGGATCAGCTGGGATCTGGTCTTCTTTTTCGGCGCCGCCCTTTCCATGAGCGCTGTCTTTCAGGCTTCGGGATTGTCTGACTGGCTGGCAGGGGTCATCTCCCCGGTGGTGATGTCGATCGCAGGTAATCCATTCCTCTTTATCCTGATCATTACGACGGTTCTGTTTATCTGGAGATTTGTGGATGTGACCACACTGATCCCGACAATGATCATCCTTGCCCCGGTGGTAAGCCGGCTTTCTGCAGATATGGGAATCAGTCCGGCCGTTTGGGGCACGATTTTCGCAGTTGCCTCCATTTCCATGTTCCTGACCTATACCAATATGTGGACCGTATTGGGGAAAGGCATGGTAAAGGAATATGCATGGCAGGAAGGCCAGCTGTTCCGTTTCGGTCTGGCATTTTTCCTGGCTTCTTTAGCCGGCTTCCTGATTACCGTGCCTTACTGGATGGCGAATGGACTGCTTTAACCCTTCTCTTGTAAAGTCAGAAAGGAATAGAAAATGAATACACAGGAACAGACCGTATCTGTTGAGACCATGCGAAAGAGCGATGCCTGGACGATCGAGCACCTGGTACCGTCCAGAGAACTGATGAGACGTGCCGGAACAGCGATCTTTGAAGCGGGAAAATGGAAGGCACCGATAGCAGTGGTTTGCGGAAAAGGAAACAATGCCGGAGACGGCTATGTCGCAGCGGATTTGATGCATGCAGCAGGCATAGACTGTGAGATCATACTGCTCTCGGACCGGTTTTCAGAAGACGGCAGGTATTACTATGACCTCTGCGAAAAGCACGGCGTAAAGATCTCTGTATATGACAGCACAACAGACTTCACCCGGTTCGGTTCTGTACTGGACTGTCTGCTGGGAACCGGATTCCAGGGAGAAGTGACAGGGACAATGAAGGAAGTGATCGAAAAAATAAATGCCAGCGGAGCCTATGTCGTATCCGCTGACATCAATTCCGGTCTGAACGGAGATACCGGACTGGGGTCTGTTTATGTGATCTCGGACCTTACGGTTTCCATCGGAACCTTTAAACACGGCCATTTCAAAGGATATGCCGATCGTGCCATGAAAGAAAGGATCAACTGCGATATCGGGATCCGGATCATTTCTTAAGCTCAGCCCATGATGATCCGGATCTGATTTACCTCTTCCAGCTGCTCACCTGCAATATAGTGATCCTTAAGCTCCTGCCCGTTCAGCAGGAGCTTTTTGACGCCGGATTGCACATGGGCGGAATTGTCGATCTCAATCTCAAGCTGCCTGCCCCGGAACTGTTTCCGGATCCGAAGTCCATCCCAGAAAGAAGGAATCGAAGGTAAGATCCGAAGCCCTGAGGCATCGGGCCTTATGCCGCAGATACCTTCCACACAGCCAACCATTACCGTTGAAGCAGTACCTGTGAGCCAATGAACATGGGAGCGGCCTTCAAAAGGTGATCTTCGGGATTCTGTAAATTGACCGTGAGCATAGGGTTCGATGACCCGGATCTGTGCCCGGTCATTCATCGCGGCAGGGGATGTTTCCAGGAAGTATTCAAATGCCCGGTCCCCGTGCCCCAGAAGTGCTTCTGCCAGGATCAGCCATCCCTGGGATTGAGAGAATATCCCGCCGTTTTCCTTGGTGTCGGCATTGTAGATCTGCATCAGGGCACCATCAAAGGCATGGTCTTTATAAGGCGGCTCCAGAAGTTTGGCACCATAAGGAGTATTGAGGATGCGGTACACGCTGTCCATAGCTATTTCGGCTTGCTCCTGGCTGGCAAATCCGGAGATGACGCTGAAGGACTGGGGATTGAGCCACATGTTGGCTTCCGGATCTTTCCGGGCACCTACGATCTGGCCGTCTTCCCGGATCCCCCGATAGAAGCGGTCTTCATCCCAGCATGTTTTCAACGCTTCGGTCAGAGAGGCCTGTGCCTGATCCAGATAGGCCAGGTACTCCGGATCCTTCATGATCACGGCCATTTTCCGGAGTTCCTTCATGGCGTAATATAGCTGAAATGCCACGAAGGTGGATTCGCCTTTGCTCCCGAGGCGCAGGCAGTCATTCCAGTCTGCGTGAAGTCCGGCTGGCATCCGGTTTTTGCCCAGATGCTCCATGGAGAAATGAATCGCCTGCTTCAGATGAGCATACACCGTATCTTCTGTGCCGTCTGCATAGAGGATACGTTCTTCCAGAAAGGCTGTGTTTCCGGTCTCGCCGATATATTTGACGATCGTGGGGAAGAGCCAGAGGGCGTCATCCGCACGATAGGAAGGATGACCGGTCTCTTTCACATATTCCGGATCTTCCGGCGTATTTTCCTGTCCTGCATGGTGGTGGAACTTGACCAGGGGCAGTCCGGCCCCGCATTTTGTCTGAGCGGACAGCATGAAGCGGATCTTTTCCGCAGCCATTTCCGGATCAAGATGAATGATCCCCTGGATATCCTGGACCGTATCGCGGTATCCGTACCCGTTCCGGAGTCCGCAGTAAATAAAGGATGCAGCCCGTGACCAGATAAAAGTAATGAAACACTGGTAAGCGTTCCAGACATTTACCATATTGTTGAATTCTTCTGACGGAGTTTCTACCCGGAAACGGTCCAGACGGCTGTGCCAGAATTCCTTCAGCAGCGAAAGATCTGAATCGACTCTGCCGGGAGTTTCATAATCCTTTATGATCTCATCTGCCGCAGTGTCATCTTTCTGTCCAAGCAGATAGACCAGCTCCCGGGTCTGTCCCGGCTTCAGGACGATTCGGCTCTGCAGTGCGCCGCAGGAGTTGGAGTTGTAATTCATCTGTCCGTTCAGGGAACCTTGTTCTACCAGGACAGGATCAGCATAGGTCCTGTAGCTTCCGAGAAACTCCGAAAGAGAACCGCAGGCGGCTGTGACCGGTTCTTTTGCCAGACCGAAGAAACGGAACTGCCGGTCTTTGGAACTGTTTCCGCAGACCGTCTGCAGGATCTTATTGCCGCGAAACTCCGTCCTTGAGATGAACAAAGAGTACTGCAGGTTCACCTGGTCCTGTTCATAGTTGCTTTCATTTGTGAATTCCACGAATCCAAAGAGAGAAAGCTGACGGTCGCATGTATCTTCGTTGGTGATCTTAAGGCGCCACACTTCATAAGACTTTCCCATGGGAACATAATAGGTCACACAGGAGCGGATCTTTTCATATTCTGCAGAGATCGTTGTGTAGCCGGTCCCATGCCGGCATTCCGAATGATAAAGGCTGAGTGGTTTTCCCACCGGCTGCCAGGAAGCCGACCAGTAATCGCAGTTCTTCTCATCCCGGATATAAATATACCGGCCGGGCAGCGCCATGTCGGAATTGAAGCGGAACCTTGTGATCCGTCCGTTCGCGCCGGACTTGACAAAGCTGTAGCCGGCAGCATTGTTGGAGATGATGGCTCCGTATTCCGGATCTCCCAGGTAATTGACCCAGGGAGCAGGGGTATCCGGGTTGGTGATCACATACTCTTTTTCTGCAAGATCAAAATATCCGTAACGCATAGCTGGTCCTCCTGTAAAAAAGATTGACGTTCTTCGCTTCAGATTATATATGATAAAAGGAGAAAATCCAAAACAATGTTTATTGCAATTAAAGGGGAAATCATAATGGAAGTTTCAGAAGCGATCCGAAGCCGTCACAGCTACAGAGGGAAATACAGATCCACTCCGGTACCGAGAGAGGATCTGATCAGGATCATGCAGGCAGGGCTTGCTGCGCCATCGGGCTGCAACAAGCAGACCACAAGCCTGATCGCGGTGGATGACCCGCAGATCCTGGGAGAAATCCATGCCGTGATAGAACCGCCGGTTGGGGAAACCGCCCCGGCAGCGATCTGTGTTCTGACCCAAAGGATCAATGCCTATCGTGACAGGTGTTTTGCAGTGCAGGATTACTCAGCAGCTATTCAGAATATGCTCCTTGCGATCGTGGATCTCGGATATCAGAGCTGCTGGTATGAAGGGCATATTACGGATGCCGATAAGATCAACGAGAAGATCGCAGCCGTTCTGAATGTTCCGAACGACTATGAAGTGGTATGCTTCCTGCCGGTGGGGATCGCAGAAAGCGAGCCTGCGATCCCCCGGAAAAAGAGTTTCGAAGAGAGGGCCTGGTTTAACGGGTTTCAGTTTCCCTGCGCATAATACTGATCGATCAGACCCATCACATCGGAAGGGCTGCCGCTCAGGATGAGCCTGACGCCGGTTCCGGATGGCTCTGAGGCAAAATGCAATTCCGAAACAGGCTTCATTTCGGATATCTTTTTGCAAAAGAATACAGAGGCGGATAAAGATTCCTGACATGTCAGATCCAGGATCGTACACATTTTATCCTGCTTTGATGGCTTTGTTCCCAGAAAATCAAATACGATCGCATTCTTTTTCGCTTTTATGGAAGGTTTTACTGCTTTGTCCTGCGTGAATCCTTCAATCTGCTTGTCTGTAAAAGACCACGCGCCGTTGACCTTCTCACCGGATAAAAAACCAAGGGAAATGTAATTACGGATAGTCCTGGTTGACAGTCCGGTTATCATTGCCACGTCATTAATGGAGTAGGTTTCTTTCATGATCGTTACCTCCGTTATTTGATATCTGTATTATAAGGAACGGGGCAATGCACTTCAATTTGAAAAATGACGACTTTTTCATAGCTGTTTTACAGATACCGCAGCCCGTTGTCATTTCATGATCACCAGGGCATGCAGGCTGTGATCGATCGGATTTTTGATCGCTACTTTATGGACTCCTTCGTCATGGATCAGTTCCAGCAAAACAGGCTCTCCCGGCAGGATCTGTGTCCGATAGACAACTTCGATCTCGTCGGAAGTCATTCCGGCCGGGAAGATCTCACCTGCCAGGTTCACGTATTCTGAATTATGGACATGATCGTTATAGTCAACCATCTGAAGGCCAGGGGTTACCAGTTTTGTTTCTGCTGTCGGAAGGTCAGAACTTCGGATATCCGGGAATCTGTATCCCGGGAAATTGTTTTCCTCTTCCGATGCATTAAAAGGCGCGAGAAGGTCAGGCGTAATGCGGATGAAATTTCCGGTAGATCCATCGACTGCCACCCATTCGCCGGCAGCTTTCGCCACCAGTTCTTCCTGCTCATCATAGACCGCGTAGTTACGAAGGACGCGGACTCTTGTACTGCTCTGGATCCAGGTCTCCACACGGACATTGCTGAACATTCTGATACGTTTCAGGACTTCCATTTTCCATCCCATAACGATCCAGGATACAGGGCTGGCTCCTTCAATGGAAGTGTGTCCACACAGAAAACCGTGATACATAGTGATATTTGAGAAAAGTTCGATCAGCGCCTTGTTGGTGATCAGCTTATCATGATTTACATCCTGGCCGTTGACCAGAACAGACATTGTCATTTTCATCGCTTATCTCCTGCGTTTTTTCATACTATACTACAATGCCGGCAGAAGGAACAGTACTCAATTGTCATGTGCCGTGTTATAATACTTTTGTAGTTTACAAGTACTGATGTGAAAATAATCAGACGGGGATACGAAAACTATGAGATTGAAACTGATCGCCTGCAAAGTCTTCTTTCGGGCTGTTTCCAGTATC
Organism: Parasporobacterium sp.; assembly: GCA_017510065.1. GTDB lineage: Bacteria > Bacillota > Clostridia > Lachnospirales > Lachnospiraceae > RGIG5612. Next base: position 34,433 of record JAFWOB010000165.1, on the reverse strand, counting down.
TGCAGCAGAACAGATAATATTGTTGATATCACTTGGATCCGGCAGGGGGAACACAATGTTCCGGAAGAGCTGCATGCACTGCTGCAGAAAGAGATCGACCTGATAGAGTCCGGCGAGGATGTGCATACCAATAAAATGAATGATCTGGGCGGTCATCATGACGGGATCCCCGGCGATTTCGATGCGATCCTTCTGGGGTATGGACTATGCTCCAATGCGGCTGCAGGGCTGACGGCAAGGAAACACCGTATTGTGATCCCGAAAGCGCATGATTGTATTACGCTGTTTCTGGGCTCTAAGGAAGCTTACGCGAAGTATTTCCGTGAGATCCCGGGCTGTTACTGGTACACGGCCGACTGGATTGAGAATTCCAGCATGCCCGGAGAAGAACGGCATAATGGGATGATCCGAATGTTTGAAGAGCAGGGATATGATGAGGACACCATCGAATACCTGATGGAAAACCTGGAAGGGCTGCATAATTATCACAATGCCGCCTATATCCGGATGCCTTATATCAACAATAACCGTTATCGGGAGATCACCAGAAAAGCGGCCGATTTCTATGGGTGGCAGTACCATGAGGTCGAAGGCAGTATGTCTCTGCTGGAACGGTTTCTGAACGGAGACTGGAACGAGGAAGACTTTGTCATCCTGGAACCGGGAGAAACGGCCGTTCCGACAAATGATATACAGATAATAAAGCGGACCAGATGAGTCAGGTAATAATAAGGGGAATACAATGAGAACGGTAGTCGCAAAATTCGGGGGAACATCACTGGCGGATGCGCAGCAGATCAGAAAGACCGGTAAGATCATTCTGTCCGATCCGGACCGGAGGTATATTGTGGTATCCGCACCCGGAAAACGATCTTCCAAAGACAGTAAGGTCACAGATCTTCTGCTGCGGTGCTATGAAGCAGCGGTGAAAGGCACAGACTATGAGCAGGATCTTCAGCTGGTGCAGGAGCGGTTCCGGGAAATGGCGGAAGAACTTGAACTGGATCTTAAAATCAGCGAAGAGATCGAGCCATTAAGAGCCTATCTGGCGGAAACTGCAGGAGCAGGGAAGGACAGAAAATGCGATCCATACTGGATGGAAACCCGGAAAGCCTATATTGTCAGCCGGGGAGAATATTTGAATGCCCGGCTTATGGCGGCTTATCTGGATTATACCTTTGTGGATCCGGAATGGTGCGTCTGCTTTGAGGAGAACGGAAAACTGAATCTTCCCATGACCTTAAGGACTCTGGGAGCATCTCTGCGGCCTTTGAAAAATGCAGTGATCGCCGGGTTTTACGGAGCGGATATGAAAGGAACGATCCATACCTTTTCCAGGGGCGGATCGGATGTGACGGGAAGCCTTGCGGCAGCCGCGGTGCGTGCGGATCTGTATGAGAACTGGACCGATGTGTCAGGTCTTCTGGCGGCGGATCCCCGTATCGTTGACTCTCCGAAATCAGTCCGTTATGTCAGCTACCGGGAACTGCGGACCCTTTCCTATATGGGAGCTTCGGTACTTCATACAGACGCGGTTCTTCCCGTATCGGATCTGGATATTCCTATTAACATCAGAAATACAGACCGGCCGGAAGATGCTGGCACCATGATCGTCCGAAAACTTCCTTCCGGAGAAACCAAATATCCGATCATTGCCGTAGCGGGAAGGATCGGTATGTCTGTCATCCAGGTAGAAAAGGTTATGGTCAGTGATGAATCTGGATTTACCGCGGTGATGCTGGATATCCTGAAAAATCGCCAGCTTCCTTTTGAGCAGTGCCTGACGGGGATCGATACGGTTACATTGGTGATCCGGAGCGATCTTCTTGCGACGTGTAAAGAAGACCTTTTTGAAGAGATCCGCAGCAAGCTGGATCCTGATTTTCTGGGACTGACTGAGAACCTGGCGATGATCGCTGTGATAGGGGAGAAAGGAACCGAGTCCAGCGATGCCAATGTCAGGGTCTTAAGATCCCTGACAGAAGCAGGGATCCTGATCTCCACCATCAACCAGGGCGCCGGAAAGCTGAACCTTCTGATCGGCGTGCAGGAAGAAAAATATGAAGAAGCGGTACGCACGATCTATGCAGCCATCGAGGAGGCACTTTGATCCTTACATGACAGAGCATTTCTTCTGGAAGAATCATCCGATCGGTTCGATCTCAAGAAGGCGGATCTCGAGAGGTGCCATGCGGGTATGCAGTGTTAATTCGCCGTTTTCAACAGTTTCCTGATGCAGATACAGACCGGGAACGGACTGCTGCATCAGGATTTCCATATCATCTTCCGATTCTACAGGCAAAGACCCCATTCTGGCCCAGGCGTCGTAGCTGCTGCCGGCTGCCTGATTGACAAACCGTTCTTTTATCAGAGCTTTCTGATAAGGAAGCTCCGTCAAACGGACCGTAAACTGTGCCGTGCTCATTTCTTCAAAAGCGGTATAGCGGTCGGTGCTGTTCTGATTGGATCTGAAACCCGTTGCAAAGAGCTTTGAGTAATGCTCATAATTGTACAGAAGGATTACGATCACATGATCTTTCCGGGTGATAAAATAGCCGTCTCCTTTCGCAAGCAGTTCATCTCCCAGCCTTCCCAGTAAACGGAACGCGTTATAATTGGCTTTTGGGATTCCGTTGTAAGTGAAAAGCCCCAGCCCTCCGTGATACAGATCGGCAGGGACCTGAAGTTCTTCTTCAAAGTCCGTCAGGCACCAGTAGCCAAAGGAATTCAGGCGGTCATAGTTTCCAGCAGATTTTTCACCAGGTGACAGGATTTGAAGCAGGTATCGTTGATCAGATCCCGATGGGAAATGGTCAGGTTCCATTCAGTCAGATAGACGGGCAGATGGCGCATATTGTGTTTTCTTAACAGCGCCTTTACATTATCGATGAATTTGACAAAGGCGTAGGGATCCACCGTCAGGGGGAAGGATCGCTCCATATTTTCCACGGAATAGCCCCGTTCTCCCCGGACACGGTCTGCAGCATCCTCAGCAAACAAGCTGTTGTCATAATAGTGGACATTCAGAAAATCCACATCACAGTCATGCACTTTCAGATATTTGAAAAAATCACCAACCCAGCCCTGTTCTTTCTGGACGGCCAGGAGAAAGGACGGCGTTCCGAAAGCAATTCCCGGGCATACGTTCTTAACAGCCCGGAAGGTCTGATAATAAAAATCGAAAAAACGCTCCCTGTCATCCCATGCAAACTGGTCCACTGTTTCGTCCGGTTCGTTCCATACACAGAAAGGCCAGGAACTTACCTCATCCTCTCCGTATCGGCTGATCAGATGCTTTGTAAATGCCGTTACCAGGTCGATCCATTTTTTCAGACTCTTGGGAGGGGAGGTATTATAATGATAATAATCCACCAGACGGGAAGGGTCTTCCGCCAGGGCAATCGGCATGAAAGAAAGCTGGCAAAGAGGGCGCAGATCGATACTCAGCATAAAATCAATCACTTTATCGATAAATGTGAAGGAGTAATGGGGGATTCCGTGGGAATCCTCTGAATAAACCATCATATCATCCGACAGGATGCCGTGAAACTTCACATATTTAAAATGGATTTCCTGCTGCACCCGGCGAAGCATTTCCCGGATCTCTTCATACAGGAACTGCTTGGCATTCCCGACGCAGATCATAGTATGATAGTTGTGATTAAGGTGCGTTCCCGCTGCATCAAATTGCAGGGATCCGGCATCGATGATACGCGAGTTGTCGCTTAATTCCACGAGAAAGTCAGTTTCTTCCCGAAATACGGATCGATACTTAAGAAGGCTTGGAAAAGCTGTCAACATGGATGCAATCCCGGCATTATAAAGACTGCCGGACCCGGATACGCCTGCAGTGTCCGGACTTTCTGAAACCTCGCGTCGAAATTCTCTCCGGTAACGATTGGGAAGCATCTGGTATTTTTTCTGGAACAGGGAAGTAAATGCCCGGGGATCGCGAAACCCGTTATTCTGGGCGATCGTTTCGATCGAATCCGTTCCGGTCAGCATTTCGTCCACGGCGTGCCGGAGACGGATCTCGTTGTAATACTCCATAAAAGCCTGTCCCGTCTGTTTTTTAAAGAAGGCTGATAAATACGGGCTCGAAAGACCAAAATGTTCAGCAGTTTCATTTAACGTCAAGCAGTCTTTATACTGCCTGTCGATATAATTCAGGATCTTTGTCAGGCGTTCCCTGGCCAGCCGGTTTGCCCCTGAGGTCTGAGAAGGCAGTGCAGGAAAATTGGAGGACAAATGGCTGAAAAGAGCAAAAAAGATACTTTGCGCGCTGTAAAAGGGCTCTTTCCTGGACGAAAGAGATGCAAGCTGAGCGATGCAGTATCGGACGAAATCATAAGCAGTATTGTAGGTGTCTCCTGCGGAGCAGAGGTCAAACCTGGCAACGGCAGCAGCTCCTGACGGCGCAAGTTTGTCAGGACGGAAAGAGACCACCAGCATTTTCCATGCTTTTCCGATGATCTGATAGATATCATTGGAATTGATCAGAAACACATCTTCGCTTTTTACTTTGTATTTTTCGCTTTCGATCGTCACTTCGGCAGAACCGGAAAGAAGGAAGAACAGCTGGGACTGGGTCTTCCACTGACGCGTACTCTCAGATTGATCTGCGATACTCAATTGAAACGGCAGAATATTGCTGTCTGTTGATGATCTTTGTTTGTCAGGCATGCTCATGATCCTCCTGAAGTATCCGGACATTATTGTCATAAAAATCATATCAGATTCCGGTTCCGGGTGCAATTCGGTACATTGACATCATATTTTTACTGCATTAGACTTAATAAGCAGCATTTTTTTAGCGAATCATAGAAAGAGAACAGCCGGTATTATATGGAGAAGCAGAAATTGACTCCGTTGGAGAAGAGCTTTAAATATGTTTACGAGAAGGGATGGAATCCCTCTCAGGCACTGGGGCAGATCGGGAAAGACCGGTATCTTTCACAACTGCTGTTTCCGGCACCGGAAGATGAACTGGCGTTCCGGCAGATCATGCAGCATATTGAAGACGGAGAATCTTTGGATGATGAACTGTTTTTCTGCGAAGGGGCGGATGTATTTATGAATACGCATCCTCGTTATATGCCTCTGTATAAACATAAACACAGGTTCTTTGAACTGCAGTATGTGATTTCCGGGACTTTGCGGCAGACGATAGGAGGGCAGGACCTGATTCTGTATGGAGGAGATGTGTGCTTTATTGCACCGGAAACAGAACATGAGATAGCTGTCTATGATGATGAAACAGTTATTGTCAATATCCTGATCCGGATGGAAACGTTTTGTTCTGTCTTTATCGGATTACTGAATAAGGAAGACATTATCTCCGAGTTTTTCTCCAGAGTGCTGATGTGCAATTCCTATTATCCGTATATCTACTGCAGGACAGAGAATAAAGAAGTATTATCGGCTGTGGTCATGTCCATGATGGAAATCTATGATTCCGAAATGCGCCTTAAGAACAGGCTGATCATCACGAAGCTGGAAGAATTCTTTATCTATCTTCTGAACGATCATGAATATGATTTTTTCACCGGTTCCAATATCGGAGAAACTGACAGAAAGATCCTTCCGATCCTGCGTTATATCCAGGATCATTATAAAACGGTCACTCTCGCGCAGCTGTCCAGGGATTTCAATTATTCCGAGTCGTATCTGTCGCGCATCATCACATTGTATACCGGCAGCGGTTTTTCACAGATCCTGAAGACTGCCCGATTGAAACATGCTGCAGGAATGCTTGAAACCAGTCGCTTGTCCATCAACGAGATCAGCGAACAGTCCGGATATGAGGACCGGACGTATTTTCATAAAGCATTTAAAAAACAATATGGGATGACGCCGGCAGAATACCGGCAGAGATTTGGGCATACGCAGGATGGTACTCTGTGAAAACACCATGAAGTTTCTTTTCTTGAATTAATCTATGCATGATAATAATGCATATGAAAGAAATGCTGCTAGCAATATAATGCAAAACAGCATTTTTTTATTTTGGGAACATCAGATTGTTAATCAAAATGGTCGCATTTTATTGAGCTTGCAAAAAGATTAAAAGAAAAACAACAAAAGTGGAAAAGATTTTCCATTATAATATGGCTTTTTTTAATATAAGATAAGCATAACCGAAAAAAATGATTATTTGTTCAGGAGGTTTGACAAAATGAAGAAAGGTATCATGAAACGTGTATTGGCGATCGTGGCAGCAGTTGCACTTCTGGCTTGTGCAGCACCCACGATGGCAGCAGAAGCACCGGCAGAAGGCGGCACGATTATGTGGCTGTCCAACCTGACCGCAGGCGCACAGTATGATTCTGCAGTAGCATATTTAACAGAGCTCTGCAATGCATTGGGTTACAAGTTTACGGTTGTTTATGGAGACGGCTTCAACGATGCAGCCGGCAATCTCCAGGCAGTAAAGAACGGCATGACCAATGATGTGGTAGGTCTTATCGCCAGCCAGGACGGCGGCCTTCAGGCAATCATGGAAGAATATCCGGATCTGTATGTAGCAGGCTACAATACCGATATGAATTCCGTATTCGGCGAAGGCGGAGAGAATGCAGGTGTTCTGGAAAATGATCATTTCCTTGGAACCATTGCAGACGGCCATATCGACGGTGCTGATACAGCAAAAGCCTACTTTGATCAGTGTATTGAAAAAGGCTATAAAAAAGTAGCCCTGATCAATTTCCCGGGCTTTGCATACCCGAACCTGGAAGTGGCAGCAGGTGCTTTCAAAGGAATGGTAGAAGAGTACAATGCTACCGCAGCTGATGAAGACAAGATCGAGATCGTAGGTGATGTTACCACATTGATGTTCTCTCCGGTGGAAGATTCCTGGTTCCTGGATGGCGACAATGGAAACGTTGACGCGATCATGGGATTCTGCGCAGGCATCATGTTTATCTTCCCACAGCTGACAAGCGCCATTGCCAACGGTATGTGCAATCCGGCCATGAAGCTGGTCACCAGTGGATTTGATACAGATGCTTCCATCATCGGAGCAATCGGCGACAGCGAAGGCAAAGTGATCTCCTGCGTTACCGTATCTCCGGCGGAAGATCCCGCATACGCACTGGTCCTGCTGGACAACGCCATCAGCGGCAACCAGTTTGACGATCTCACTGTGGAAAGAATCGACGCGTTCGAATATATCATCGACAGCGATGCTGATATCGAGGCGGTCATGAGCAAGTCTCTTCTGGGCAAGCCGGATGCTTCCCTGGCCCAGATCCCGGTGGATATGGTTGTCAATGAACTTTGCAAGAAGAACAATCCGGAAGCTACTTATGAACAGCTGAAAGCAGTGTTCCATGATGCGTCCCTTCTCGGACCGGATCCTCTGGAAGCTGAATAATACAGTCCTGACAGGTTTACAGCAGGCTGCCATGGGGTTCCTGTGGCAGCCTGTTTAAGAATAAAGATACTGTCAGTAAAAGAGCGTGTTTCAAAAACACTTGTTATCACAATAATCGGGAGGAACTTATGGCAAAAGAAGTCTTGTTTGAAGCAAAGCATATGCACAAGGCCTTTGGACCTACCATTGCTTTGAAAGACGTGGATTTTCAGGTCTGCCGGGGGGAAATCCGGGGCCTGATCGGAGAAAACGGTTCCGGGAAATCCACGATCATGTCCATCGCAGCAGGTATGCAGCCTGCCACCAGCGGAGAGATGTTTTACAAAGGACAGAAATGGGAACCGAAGAGTATGGTGGAATCTCAGCAGCATGGGATCTCCATGATACTGCAGGAGGCAAACACAATTCCTCATGTAACGGTAGCCCAGAACCTGTTTGCAGGCCAGGAAAAAATGTTTTCCAAAGGCGGTCTGATCAACATGGCAAGCATGTATAAAAAGGCCAATGAACTGCTGGACAGATTCGGCGTGACCAATATCAGAGGCAGGGATCCCATCGACCGGCTGACCTTTGAAGACCGCAAGCTGATCGAGATCGTCCGCTGCGTGACGGAAGACACCCAGATCCTGGTCGTGGATGAGACCACCACGGCTCTGTCTCATGAAGGCCGTGAGATCCTTTATAAACTGATCCATAAGATGGCAGAAGAAGAAAACAAGGCGGTCGTGTTTGTCTCTCACGACATGGATGAGATCCTGGAACAGTGCAATGTATTAACAGTCCTCAGGGACGGGGATATCATCGGTCATCTTACCAGGGAGGAAATGGACGCTCCGGATGCCGTACAGAAGATCCGTCTGATGATGGTAGGCCGTGAGATCGGTGAAAAATACTTCCGGGAAGATTTTATTCCGTCTCACCAGGACGAAGTGGCACTGGAGCTGAAAGACATTGCCTTTGGCCCGATCAGACATTTCTCCCTGCAGCTTCGAAAAGGCGAGATCGTCGGAATGGGAGGCCTTTCCGGATGCGGCATGCATGAGATCGGGAAAGCTGCCTATGGACTTCAGAAGCTGGAAAAAGGACAGGTGTTAAGAAATGGCAAACCGATCAAAAACTGCCTGCAGGCGATCGAATCCGGTATTGGTTATATCAGCAAGAACCGTGATCTGGAAGCCATCATCCTGGATGCGCCGATCCAGACCAATATCGTGCTTCCTTCTCTGACATCCCTGACAAGGGGCGGATTTATCAGGCCGAAAGACGAGAAGAAACTGTCTGATGCACAGATCGAAACATTTCGGATCAAATGCGGCAGCGGCAAACAGTATGTAAATACCCTTTCCGGTGGCAACAAGCAGAAAGTCTCCTTCGCAAAATGGACGGCAAAAGGATCCGATGTCATTATCATGGATTGTCCGACCCGTGGCGTGGATATCGGCGTCAAGCAGGCCATGTACTCCCTGATCGAGCAGATGAAGAATGAAGGCAAAGCTATCCTCATGATCTCGGAAGAGCTTTCCGAACTGATCGGAATGTCAGACCGTCTGATCATCATGAAAGACTTTGAAGTGACAGCCGAAATGGAACGTTCCGCTGACCTGAAGCAGACAGATATTATTGAGTATATGATCTAGGAGGTAGAAAATGGAACAAACAGCAACCGTAAAAATCTTTTCCAAAGACTGGTTCAGAACCCATGCCTCCTCCATCGCGGGATACGGCGGCGTGCTGTTCTGCATCATCTTTTTCTCCATTACGACCCCCATTGCGGGGCAGAGCATCTGGTCGGGAGAAAAACTGGCAACTCTGATCTCTGACGTAATCGTGCTTGCAATTCTGTCCGTTGGCGCAGTCTTTGTCTATTCTCTGGGCAGTATGGATATCAGTATCGGTAAGCAGGTAGGCTTATACGCAACGATCATGGTGGCAATCGCCAACAGTACCGGATCCCTGATTCTGGGAATTGTGATCTCTCTGGCGATCTCTGTGGTGATCGGTATCGTCAACGGCGCGACAGGAGAACTGCTGCATATCCACTCCGTGATCTCTTCCCTGGTCTTTATGATGGTCCTGGGAGGCATCAGTACGATCATTTATTCCAGTATGGGTTCCAGAAATGTGGCATTAAAAACCATCGATCATCATATTTTCAAGAATACATGGGTCATGGTAGCCGTTCTGGTCATAGAGGTACTGATCGTATCTTTCCTGTTCAACTACACCAAGTTCGGTAAAAACGCCAAGGCCATCGGCGCCAATCCGGTGGCAGCGCAGCAAAGCGGCATCAATCTGGTGAAATACAAAGTGATCGCTTATGTGATCATGGGCGTGTTCGTCGTTGTGGCAGCCATCTTCCAGATGGGTTACACAGGATCTGCATCGGATTCCACCGGTACCGGATTTGAAATGAATGTCATGGTAGCCCTGATCCTGGGCGGTATGCCGCTGTCCGGCGGAATGAAATCCCGCGTCTCCTGCGCAGTCCTGGGTTCTTTCACCTTCTCATTGCTGAATGTGGGCCTTCCCATCATCGGTATCCCGGTGAATACCGTTAACCTGATCAAAGGAATCATATTTATCATCGTAGTGCTGATCACCTGCCGGAAGAGCAGGGGCATCCTGCCGCGATAGGAAGGGGGAGAACATAAATGAATATTTTAAAGAGAATCGGGGGAACACTGATGCTCCCTGCTGCAGTATTCGTAGTGATGATGATCCTTTGCTATTCCCACGGCAAGATGTACTTCGGCACATGGATGATGTGGAAAACACTGATCGTGGATATTGCTGTATCCGTAACCTGCGCACTGGGGATCGGTCTGCAGTTCAAATGCGGAAGATTTGATTTTTCCGGCGGCGCCATCATGCTGGTAGCCGGTATCCTGGCGGGAAATATCGCTCGCGATAACGGCAACAATGTAGTCTTGATGATTGCCCTGGCGATGGGCATCTGCATCGGTCTCAGCCTTCTGGTATCCTTCCTGTATGTTTTCGGAAGACTTCCGATCATCATTGCAACCATCGGCATGGCTATGCTGTATGAGGCAATTACCTGCCTTTTATACGGAGGCGCCGGCGTAAACCTGGTGCCGAACATGACGCTCAGGATCTTTGCCACCTTCCCGTACGTACTGATCCCGATGATCCTGGCGATCGCGATCTATGCGTTTTACAGCTATTTTACAACGACCGGGAAGCAGGCAGTCCTTTTATCCAACAACCAGCAGTCTGCCGTCAACATCGGTATCAATGAAAATAAAAACGTTATTATCTCCTATCTGTTCAGCGGCATCCTGTTCGGCCTTGCCACCATCATCTGGCTGACCAAGGATATCCATAAGGCGTCTTTCTCCTCCCTGTCTACAGTAGGAGAACTGTTCACCAATATCCTGCCGGTATTCATCGGCCTGATGCTGATGAATTTCTGCGGGGATACGATTGGCACTCTGATGGGATCTCTTACCCTGTGCCTCCTGAATTATGGACTGAAAGCCGTCTTTTCCAATGAGACCGGCTCCGCCATCGCTACGGTTGTGACAGGTATCTTTATCCTGGTGCTGAATGTGATCTCTGCCCAGGGCATGAACTGGATCTCTATGCTGAAAAAAGCATTTCGAAGGAGGGAAGTATGATCGATCTGAAGGGGAAACCGTTTTATCTGACGGATGCCCAGATCAACTGGGTAAATGAAACCAGGGACAGCATGAATGATGATCAGAAAGCGGAACAGCTGTTCTGTCCCATGCTGCAGTTTACGGATAAGGGATTCATTGATCATATCATGGGAGACCACGAATTCGGCTCCTTTATGATGAGAGTTAATGGAGCGGAAGATACGCAGGAAGCCTGCAATTATCTGCAGGCAAAATCCCGGATCCCTGTGCTGATCGCTGCCAATTTTGAAGACGGCGGTAACGGGATCATGCAGGAAGGAACCTATATGGGACGCCAGATGTTGATCGCCGCGACGGATGAAGAGGAGCAGGCTTACAGGCTTGGCAGGATCTGCGGTGCTGAAGGCATGGCTGTGGGTGCCAACTGGGCATTTGCTCCGGTCCTGGATGTCGATTTGAATTACCTGAATCCCATTACGAATGTCCGTACTTACGGCAGTGACCCGGAACGTACGATCAGGATGGGAAGAGCTTATATCAAAGGTCTCACGGAAGAAGGGATGCTCCATTCCATCAAACATTTTCCGGGGGATGGAGTAGACTACCGGGATCAGCACCTGATGACCAGCGTGAACACCCTGAGCATCGAGGAATGGGAGAAAATCTACGGTAAGATCTACAGGACCATGATCGAAGACGGTGCCATGACGGCTATGATCGGACATATCGCCATGCCGGCCATGGAAGAGTATTTTGACGGAAAACCCTGTGAGAAAGTGATCCCGGGTTCCAATTCCAAAAATATCATGACCAATTATCTGCGTGGTGTTCTGGGCTTTAACGGACTGATCTCAACGGACGCCTCTCCTATGGTCGGACTTCTTTCCAACACCGTGCGCAGCGAGAGCGTGCCGGATGCCATCGAAAACGGTGCGGATATCCTTCTGTTTACCAAGGATCTGGAGGAGGATGTCCGATATATGAAAGAAGGGATCAAAAGCGGCAGGCTGAGCAGACAGCGCCTGGATGATGCCGTCACCAGGATCCTGGCTGTCAAGGCGGCGATGGGACTGCCGGAGAAAAAGGCGGACGGAAGCATTTTCCGAAACGGCGACGACAGAAGGATCATCGCCTGTGAGGAACATGTGAACTGGGCAAAAGAATGCGCAGACAAGGGGATCACACTGGTAAAGGATACTGTCAGCCTGCTTCCTCTTTCTGTGCAGAAACATAAACGGGTATTGTTTGAACTGCTGGGAGATTTCCCCTCCAATGACCGTGTAAAGGCACAGTTTATCTCCCTGCTGGAAAAAGAAGGCTTTGAAGTAACGGAATATGTTCCGGAAACGCTGGAGACCATCTTCGAGGACAGTGAAGTAGAAACCTTCAAGAGCAAATACGATTTGGTGCTCTATGTGGGAAATATTGAAAACGCTTCCAATAAGACGACGGCCCGGATCAACTGGCATACCCTGTTCGGCGCAGGAAACAATATTCCCTGGTTTGCACAGGAGGTTCCAACCCTGTTTATCAGCGTAGGAAATCCCTACCATCTGCAGGATGTTCCGATGATCCATACCTATATCAACGGCTACTGCCACTCGCCTTATGTGATCGACGCCGTGGTGGAAAAGATCATGGGACGCAGCGAATTCAAGGGGATCTCACCGGTGGATCCGTTCTGCGGATTATGGGACACCAGACTGTAACAAACGGGGGATTAAAATGAAAGAGACAGAAACTGTAAAAGGAATCATTTTTGATCTGGACGGCGTCATCTGTTTTACGGATGTTTATCATTACCGTGCCTGGAAACAGATGGCGGATGAAGAAGGGATCGAATTTGACGAGAAGATCAATGAGAGGCTCAAAGGCGTTTCCCGGGCAGAAAGTCTGGAGATCATTCTGGAAAAAGCTTCCCGCATGTATACACAAGAAGAAAAAACAGCCTTGATGGAGCATAAAAACAATCTGTACCGGGAATACCTGAAGCAGATGTCACCGAAAGATCTGTCTGACGAGGTCCATAAGACTCTTCTGGAACTCCGGGCAAAGGGCCTCAAGCTGGCCATCGGCTCTTCTTCCAAAAATGCGAAATTCATCCTGGAAAGGATCGGACTGGACGGCTTTTTTGACGCTGTTTCCGATGGAACTAATATCCAGAGATCCAAACCGGATCCGCAGGTGTTCCTGATGGCGGCGGAGATGCTGGGCTTTGATCCTTCAGAATGTCTGGTCGTAGAGGATGCGGAAGCCGGCATTGATGCAGCCTGTGCAGGGCATTTTCATAACGCGGGGATCGGCTCCGCGCGGGAGTATGGAAAAACAGAGTTTTCCTTGAGTACTTTCCAGGATTTGCTTGCGCTTCCCGCTTTCGATCATTAGAATATTAATATGGAAAATAAATATTATCGAATTTCAGAAACAAAAGAAAATATTTACCGTTTTACCAGTCCGGAAAATGTGTTCTTCGAGTTGATCGTAGGCGCAGACAAAGCAATGCTGATCGATACCGGGCATGGATTCGGCGATATCAAGGGGCAGTCCGTGAGATCACGGACAAGCCCCTTGTGATCGTTAATACCCATGGGCATGTAGATCATACCTGCGGCAATTATCAGTTTGAGCAAGATTTTTTCCTTGCACCGGAAGATATGGAGCTGATGAAAAAACACAATGCAGAGTCCTTCCGGCGGTATACTGTGCGATTACAGGAACATGCAACAGACTGGGAAACCGGGAAAGAGTATTACGGGCTGCCGGAGGATTTTGATGAAGAGCAGTATACTGTGGGGGCAGCGAAACGTCTGCAGCATATGGATTTCAAACCTCTCAGGGATGGCATGACCTTTGATCTGGGCGGAAAGACCATTCGTACGGTCGCGACTCCCGGGCATACCAGAGGGTGCATGTCATTTCTCTATGAAGAGGAAAACTGGCTGTATGTCGGAGACGCGGCCAATCCGTTCCTGTGGCTGTTTGATGAATATGCGACGGACAGAGCCACGCTGATCAGGTCCTATGACAAGATCCTGGATCTGGCACCTTCCCGTATTTACGCCGGCCATATGCCGTTCCCGGCCGGAACAGAGGATGTGAAGCTGTATAAAAGAGCAGCACTGGAAGCGGACTATGAAAAGGGAATTCCTTTCAGGACCCCTCTGATGCCGGATTGCACGGATATCAGGGTCTGCATCCTGGACGGCAAATCTATGGAAGAGATCGGAACGCCCGGATTCAGTGCGATACTGATCGACAACTCCAGAAAATAGCTTAAGGAAGAAGAGAAAACAGGAGAATAATATGTCATTCGAAAACGCACAGTTTATCACTTCGGAAATAACCGAATCACCGGTATTTTACAAGAATTTTACCTTGACCGGAAACATATCTAAGGCACAACTGAAGATTACGGGACTTGGCCTTTACACCGCCTTCGTCAATGGGAAAAAGGCAGGAGATGCTTATCTGGCCCCCGGTTTCAATGATTACGACGGGTATCTCAGGTATCAGGATCTGGATGTGACAGAGCTCCTCAAAGCCGGTGATAACCGGATCGAGGTCTATCTGGGAAATGGCTGGTATAAAGGACGTTTCGGACTGATGTCCTTTACCAACACATGGGGTTCTGACTATCTCCTGACAGCAGAGCTTGGAATTGAGATGGCGGATGGAAGCAAAGAAACAGTAAGCACAGATGCAAGCTGGCAGGCTTCCCAGTCCTGCATTCGTTCCAATTCCATTTATGACGGAGAGGTAAGAGATGATACCTTTGTGCCGGAGCAGAAGGTTTCCTGTACGTTAGCTGAAAAAGAGTATCATATTGTTCCGCCGATGTGTCCTCCGATCCGTGCCAAACTGGAACTGAAACCGGAACTGATCCAGTCTCCAAAGGGGGAGACGATCCTGGATTTCAAGCAGAATATGGCTGGGATCGTACGCTTCCGAAATCATCTTCCAAAAGGCTGGACAATTCATCTGACCTTCGGGGAGATCCTGATCGACGGATGCTTTTGCAACTCCAATTACAACAGCGCTGTAGGCGGTTTTACCTACACGTCAGATGGGACGGAAAAGGATGTGGAGCCTTTGTTTACCTATTTCGGATTCCGCTACGCAAAAGTGGAGCTTTCGGCGCCGGAAGGAGAAATGAATGCTTCTGCTCCTTGTGTGGATGCCGCTGATTTCACAGGAGTCGTTCTTTATACCGATCTGAAGGAGACCATGCATGTCCAGACCTCTGATCCGAAGATCAATCAGCTGCTTCGCAATTCCTTATGGGGGCAGAGAAGCAATTTCCTGGATGTGCCCACAGACTGCCCGCAGAGAAGCGAACGTTTGGGATGGACAGGAGATGCCCAGGTCTTTGCAAATACCGCGTGCTTTCATATGAACTGCGAGGCGTTCTATCGGAAATACATCCAGGACCTTCGCTACGATCAGGTGACTTATATGCATGGAGACATCACGATGTTCTCTCCCTGCCAGAAAGACGGCGCGCCTGGCGGTCCTGCCTGGGCGGATGTGGCAACCATTCTTCCCTGGACCATGTATGAGCATTACGGCAATACAGAAAACCTCAAAGAGGCTTATCCGATGATGCGTGATTATATGGAAGTACTGATCGAAAGGGACAGAAGCGGGGATGATGACCGGATCTTAAAGACCGGCCATGCCTTCGGCGACTGGCTGGCTCTGGACGGGGCAAGTCTCAATGCGTTCAAAGGCGGGACGGACGATGTATATATCAGAACGGTCTATTACTGGTATTCTGCGGATCTTCTGGCAAAAGCTTCCAAGACGCTTGGTTATCTGGAAGATCATCAGAAATACCGTGCCCTGGCAGATGAGATCCGAGCTGCCCTGATCCGGGAATTCTTCTCTCAGACAGGAAGGCTGTGTATAGATACCCAGACCGGATATGTACTGGCACTTCATTTCGGCTTATATCCGAACAAGGAAAAGCTGCTGGAAGGCTTCAAAAACCGGCTGGCTATGGACATGCTGAAACTGAAGACAGGATTCGTGGGAACAGGATTTCTGCTGCAGACGCTATTCGAAAACGGGATGGAAGATTATGCTTACCGTATGATCTTCAGTGAAGAATTCCCCGGCTGGCTCT
Source organism: Parasporobacterium sp. (assembly GCA_017510065.1). GTDB lineage: Bacteria > Bacillota > Clostridia > Lachnospirales > Lachnospiraceae > RGIG5612. The sequence goes on along the minus strand of JAFWOB010000165.1, from coordinate 18,322 downwards.
ATGCGGTAAACCTGGGGGCTACCACGATCTGGGAGCGGTGGAATTCGGTCATGCCGGACGGCTCTCTGAGCCCCACCGGGATGAACTCTCTGAACCATTATTCCTACGGCCTGGTCTCAAGCGTGATCTATTCCTATGTAGCTGGTCTTAAAAATGCGGCTCCGGGATGGAAAAAGGCAGTGATCGAACCGCATCCGAACTACCGGCTGCGTCAGATCAATCTGGCGTTTGATTCTCCAACCGGGACATGGAAAAGTGGCTGGGAGATCCTGCCGGATGGAAAACTGCATGTGAAGATCACCGTTCCGGAAGGAACATCAGCCAGGATCATTCTTCCGTATTATCCGGCATCTTCCGAACACCCGGAAGATACAGGCGTTTATGAAGCCGGACCGGGAACCTATGAATATGAGTATCTGCCGACAGTTGATTTCTTCCATCCCTATAACGGAGATACCTTTATTGCGGATATCGTGGCAGATGAGAATGCTGTGAATGCACTGAAAACAGCCATACCGGGAGCTTTCGACGGAGCCCTGTCAAGCCTCGACAGCGGTGCCGCATGCAATCTGGCCGGAGCGATCTTCTTCTCTCCGATCCCGGATCTGCCGCAGAAGATCGACGAGATCCTGCGGGGCGTAAGATATGAAGTCCATTGAAAGGAGTTAAGCGATGCTTTGCGAGACTATAAAACTCTATGAAGGACGGGAGGATGTTACCCTGACTACGTATCTGTGGGATGACGCGCCGGATCTGCTGCATGGCAAGTCGAGACCGGCCGTAATCATCTGTCCAGGCGGCGCCTACCTGAACCTTTCAAATGGGGAGGGGGAGCCGGTGGCGCTGGCATTTGCCAATATGGGATATCATGCTTTTGTGCTTAAATATTCTGTCTATTCGGAAGGGGTTGAAAGCGGAGATATGTTCGCTGCCGTAGGGCAGGGAGTAAAGGAACACTGCATGTTCCCGAAGCCGATGCAGGATATCGGAGCGGCGATGCTGTATATCCGGCAGCACTCTGAAAAGTGGCATGTAAATATGGAACAGGTGGCTATCTGCGGCTTTTCCGCAGGGGCTCATAACTGTGCCATGTACAGTGTATACTGGGATAAGCCGGAGATTGCGGGGTTTTTTGATGTGGATCCGCAGCTTCTGCGGCCGGCAGCCTGTATTCTGGGATATCCGATCACGGATTATGTATATATGCAGGGCTGTCAGGAAACAGCCAAAGCGGCTTCCGGAAAAGAATCGGAGCAGCCTGATGAAGCTTTTTCTCCAGTGGCACTTTTTGACCAGTCAAACCTGGCATTTCTGGGAACAACACAGCCGAATGAAAAGCAGCTTTTCAAAGTATCGCCGGTTTATCTGGTGGATCGGAACACGCCGCCTACATTTCTGTGGGCAACCAGCGAAGACAATCTGGTTCCGGTACAGCATTCCATCCTGATGGCCAGATCCCTGGCCGATGCGGGTGTACCGTTTGAACTTCATATCTTTGAAAAAGGCATGCACGGACTGGGCGTCGCTACCGAAGGAGGATCCGGCAATCTGTGGACTGTAAATGAAGCAGCAGCAAAGTGGGTACCTATGTGCCACAAGTGGCTGCAGGAGAGGTTTTCTATTCCGCTGGATGAGAAACCGTTCTGGATGGATCTGTGATCCGGCCTGTCGATGAAATAAAGCACCGGCTGTTTTGCCGGTGCTTTTTCTGCTTTTTCTGATTTAAGGATAATCAGGTATCCTTATTTTTGGCAAAGGCTCAATCTGAGGATAGTCAGGTACCCTCATTTCAGGCAAAGGCTCAATTTGAGGATAGTCAGGTATCCTCATTTCTGGTAAAGGCTTGATCTGAGGATAGTCAGGTATTCTCAATTTAGGCAAATATCCATTTTGAGGATAGTCAGGTATCCTTATTTTTGGCAAATGCCCGATCTGAGGATAGTCGGGTATTCTCATTTTTGCCATATGCTCATTTTGCGGATAGTCAGGTATTCCCATTTTTGTCATATGCCGTTTTTACGGATAGCAGGCACTCAATCCTTGCGAAGACATTCTTTTACAAACCGGATCCCGGAGCGGATCTCTTCATACATATCTTTGCTGCTGGCGTCCTGGTCGATGATCAGATGATCGGGTGCAGGAGGGCAAAGATGCAGATGCTTCAGCGCTTCTTCTGTGGGAACAGCCCCTGATCCGATGGCAGTAAAACGGCCGTCGTCCGTTCGTTCCCGGGCGTCCTTGGTCAGGTCTTTTAAATGAATGGAAGCGATCCGGTCTCCGTGCTGTTTCATAAAGGAAACGCTGTCCATCAAACCGTACCAGGCCCATCCGATATCCAGCTGGATCATACAGTCAGGGCAATTCTCCAGAACCATTTCCATGGCAGTTTTTCCGTTTTCCAGAGGCATGCTGTCCATGTGATGGTTGTGATAGCAAAGGGTCATCCCTTCAGCCTTCAATGCCGCTGCAGCTGACTGGATGGGCTTCAGGAAAGAATTGACTTTGCAGGCGCTGTCAAACATACAGCTGATGACAAATTGGCTGATGCCGGTTCGTTTTCCGATCTGAAGCATATAGGGGACACTTTCTTCCACCAGTTCCGGATAGGCTTCGCAGAGAAGCAGATGGCAGGAACAAAGAGCAAGACCGTGGTCCTGGATAGTTTTTGCAAAATCAAAGACTGCTTCTCCTTTGCAAAGGCAGGGAGGCATACCTACCGGATATTTCCGGGCAGCTTCTTCTGCGTAAGCACGGATGCGGTCAGAGTGATCCGGTATGACGCAGAGCTCAACAGAGGTGGCTCCCAGATCACAGATCGTATCCCATACTTCTTCATAAGGCTGGGTAACCAGTTTGGAGATCAGTCCGATCTCATTGATCCCGATGGTAAAGTCCGGCGATTTCTTTTTTGTGTAATCTGACTCAGTCATGGACTTCATTTCTCCTTCCTGAAAAAACTGCCGGTCAGAACGACCGGCAAAACAAATCATACATCGATATATTTCTGCATAGCTTCCATGAATTCCCGGATCATTTGTGTGTCGCCGTCTTCCATGGCATGGGCAATACAGTGATTGACATGTTCACTGATGATCTCTTTGCCAAGTCCGCTCAGAGCGGATTTGACGGCAGAAAGCTGGATCAGGACATCCGCACAGTCTTCATTGGCAGCGATCATCTTCTTGATGTGCTCCAAATGACCGATCACGCGGGAAATGCGGTTGATCTGCCGTTTGATCTCTGCCGGGTCGTGGGTATGAGTATGTGTATGCAAATGCTCCATTATCTCACCTCGTCTGATAATGGAGCATTATATCGTCTGAAGACTTTCCGGTCAAGAAAACACGAAAGCGCATACAGCAGGTCAGGATAGTTTTTTCCCGGCGACCTGGTACATTTCATCATCTGAGATGATGACTGTGACCGTCAGACAGGAGGCAAAGATCTTCGCAAGATCTTCTGCAACCATCAGGCCGTTCGAAACCATAGATGCGGCTCCGTGATGATGTGCATCAATGGTTTCCCGGCTGGCTCCGTGGGCGATGGTCAGGATCCCTCCGTCCTTCAAAAGCCCTGCAAGATGCCTGATCAGGCGCTCTGGATCCGGAAAATGGGGAAATGCATTGTAGACCACGATAGAGTCAAAGCATGTGCCTACATCGGCGGTTTCCACATCGCCGCAGATAAAGCGGACGCGATCAGTAAAGGAGCAGAATTTCTCCTGCGCGATCCGGATCATTTCAGGAGCAATATCAATCGCTGTTACACTTGAAACATTCCGCGCCAGGTAATCCGGGATCAGCACCCCGGTGCCGCACGCCACATCCAGTACGCGGCTGCCGTTTCCGATGCCGGCGTTGTCAAGGATCCGCCGGATCTTCTCATCACTTCGGATCAGCTGCGCGTCCCAGTCTGCTGCCTGTTTATTAAAAAAGTCAATTACGTTTTTCTGCTCGATCATAACAAAACCTTACTGGAAAAAAGTTCCCGTGTCAATCTTCTGGTATCCGCCGAAGCTGGAAGGGCAGGAGAAAATGGCATCAGCCAGGTCCAGTCCATAAAAGACCTGCGTGACTTCATTGGTCTTTTCCGTCATATCGATATCGGCAAACAGATCCGGATAAACGGATTTTGCGATGAACCAGGTGTTGATCAGGGCAATTTCATAGTTGGTATAGTAGGCATTGTAAGCCATTTCCAGATAAACCTCTCCGTTCTGCCATGCGCTGCAGGTATCAAACAGGGCAGGGTCTTCCTGATACAAAGGCTGGATATTCTTTACTGCGGCAGCATCCATGATCATGATATCCATGTCTTCTCCCAGGGCAACAAAGGCTTCTTCTTCAATTTCCTGGATACCGGGCGCTGCCAGGCCTGATACGGCATTTTTAATATTGGCGATCTCAAAGGGAAGATAATTCTGGGCAGTCATGAGGTGGTTTGTGGTTCCCCAGTTGCCCAGTCCGCAGATATATACGGAGGGCTTTTTCTCTTCCGGGATCCCGGCGGTGCGGTCTATGATCTGTGCGGACTGTTCCGCGATAAATGTGACAATGGTCTGGGCTTTTTCTTCCTGCCCGAAGATGACGCCGAGCAGCTCCATGGAAGCTTTGAATGCATCGTCAAATACTCCTCCGGGACCGGAACGAAGAGTGATCACCGGAACGCCTAACTGTTCCGTGAGGGCATCTTCCTTTTCCACGTCTTCATATTCCGAGATCACAATGTCCGGGCTGCAGCTTAAGATCTTTTCGGCTTCTGCTGCCTGGGCAGCCGGTCCTCCGGTACCGCAGGAAGGAAGCTGTTCAAACTGGCTGCCGTAAGCAAGAACATATGGCCTTGCTACGGAATCAAACATTTTGGGCCGCTCTTCCAGAGATGGATTGTCAATATCCTCCACGCCGCATAAGAGGGCAACATCACCGATATAGCTGAACATGCGAAGTGCGCCGGCACCGATGCAGACGACATTCTGATAGCTGCCGGGGATTATCTCTACCTCCCGGCCGATCATATCCGTGATCGTGACCGGAGACAGCGCTTCTTCCGTCCCTTCGGCAGGTCCTTCCGCAAAGGCTGCTGAAGATGACAGGATACCAATGGATAGAACAAAAACCAACAACAAAGAGAAGAGCTTTTTAGACATAGTGTTTTCCTCCTAATATGATTTTTTTGTTTTCGTATGCGATGATCCTGGAATCAATTCCGTAAACTTCTTTGATCAGTTCCTCCGTTATGATATCTTCCTTTCCGGAACAGCGGATCTTCCCGTCTTTCAGAAAATAGAAATGATCTCCCATATAAAGGGCCTGGTTCAGATCGTGCATGGAGCTGATGATGGAGATCTTCTTCTTTTCTGCCAGAGCTTTTGCTTCCGTTATGATCAGGTCTTCGTTGGAAATATCCAGATTCCCCGTCGGCTCGTCCAGCACCAGCAGTTTCGGGTTCTGTGCCATGGCCCGCGCGATGGCGATCTTCTGTTTTTCTCCGCCGGAAAGATGTTCCGCGTTTCTGTCGGCAAATTCCTCCATTCCCATTTCCCGGATGATCTCCTCCACCGCATTGTGATCGGCTGTCCCTGCCTTCAGCCCGAAATAAGAGACCCGGCCCATGAGAATGGAATCATACACACTCAATTCTCCGAAATGGATGTGCTGCGGTACATAGGCGATCCTTCTCGCACGCTCCCGGAGCGGCATGGAAAGGATATCCTCGCCATCCAGTTCGATCCTGCCTTCGGAAGGAGTCAGAAGCCCCAGGATGATCTTGAACAGAGTGGTTTTTCCGGCGCCGTTTTTCCCAAGGAGCATGCCGATCTGTCCTGCCGGAAGTTCAAGAGAGACATCCCGGAGTACCGGAAGAGAACGTCTGCTGTATTGAAAAGAGAGATGTTCGATCTTCAGCATCAGTGTTTCTCCCTTCCGGAAAAGATAATGGCAATGAAAAACGGCGCGCCTAAAAGGGATGTGACCGCACCGACCGGCAGCGCCGATCCTCGGCCGATGCTGCGGGCGAGGGTGTCTGCCAGCAAAAGGAGAAGACATCCTGCCAGGCAGGAGGCGGGAATAGTAGAGCGGTGATCCTGTCCGATGATCTTTTTCATCACGTGGGGGCAGATCATGCCCACAAATCCGATGATCCCCAGAAATGAGACACAGACCGCGGTAATCAGGGAAGCAAGGAGCAGAGAAAAGAACCGTAGCCGGTCTACATGGACCCCCAGGCTTTTCGCGGTCTCATCTCCGCTCAGAAGTGCATTGTATTTCCAGGCACCGAGAGAAAAACAAATGATACCAATGGCAGTCACGGTCAGCATGATCAGGTCCGTCCGGTAAGTGGCTCTTCCCAGATCCCCGAAACTCCAGATCACAGCGGCGGAAAGTCCCACATCCGTGGCATAGAACTGAAGGATGGTCGTAGCAGCAGTCCACACTGCGCCGATGGCGATACCGGCCAGAACGACAACATTTGGAGAAAAGGAACGTACCCGGCACAGTCCCAGGATCAGAAGGACTGATGCGGCGGAAAACAAAAACGCCATTCCGGATACGGCATAAGGGCTGGATCCCGTCATATAGTTGGACAGATTGTTCCCGGTAGATAAAAAGCCGCCTGCAAAGGCGATGATGGATAGATTGGCTCCGAACACGGCAGCATTGGAAACGCCCAGGACAGAAGGAGATGCCAGGGCATTGTTCAGCGTCGTCTGCATGATCAGACCGGACACAGACAGTCCGGCGCCTGCAATCAGGGCAGCCAGGATCCGCGGGATCCGGATATTCCAGATGATACGGACCTCGGAGGCGCTTCCTGTCCGAAGAAGCGCATGAATACAGTCGGAAAAAGTCATATGGGAGGATCCGACAAAAAGGCAGAAAACGGACAGCAATACAGTAAAGACTGCCATCAGGATGATCAGCAGCCGGATCTTTCTGCGTCTTTGGTTGAAGGGATCTCGTTTCGGGCTCATTTTCCCTTTCACTTTACAAGAGTAAAGCTTCAAAAAAAAGCCCCCCGGGGGGATACTGAAACAGCAAGGTATGATGCCTGTTGCTTTTTCTCGTATCGGACTTCAATTTCTAAAATGTACCCTCTGGAAAAGGTCTTGTTTTAGAAAAATACACGTTTTCTAAAATAAGACCTTTCTGAGGATGTGTTTTTTAGAAATAGAGAAGAAATATACCTCTTGTTCTGTATTTTTCTAAAACAAGTCTGTAAAAGAAGTCACTTTTTTAGAAACTGCAGATTTTTCTAAAACAAGGTGTTTTTAGAGAGGTTGTTTTTAGAAATCGGGATCAAAGACATCAAAGTATCAGAAAGCCAATCCTGACAAGGGTCGAAACACGGCATGAGCATGAAAAAAACTTAACAATAATTGACTATTATCTACATAAAGTATATCATAATTCTATTGTATAGATTTCTATACAGCCAGTTATCTGAAAATGATATTAATTAGGGGAGGAAGTAATTATGGCACATTTGAATGATGCAGCTGCCGCCAGGATCAAGGAAATCTGCGACAGTTATGCTCATGAAAAAACACCTCTGATCATGATCTTAAGTGATATCCAGAATGAATTTGGATATATTCCGGTAGATGTACAGGAAGCCGTTTCGGATTATACCGGCATTTCTGTTCCGGAGATTCATGGCGTTGTAACCTTTTATTCACTCTTTTCACAGGAACCGAAGGGCAAATATGTAATTGGCTGCTGTCTCGGTACCGCCTGCTATGTAAAGGGCGCCCAGAAGGTGATCGATCAGTTCTGTGAGATCCTCGGGATCCAGCCGGGTGAAACAACGGAAGACGGCCTGTTTTCCATTGATGCCCTTCGCTGCCTCGGTGCATGTGCCGCTGCTCCGGCTGTGACGATCAACGGTAAGATTTATTCCCGTGTGAAGGTTAATGAAGTAGCCGGGATTATCGCTGAATACCGTCAGAAAGGAGGGGAAGCATAATGTATACAAGCTGTGAGGAATTAAGAAAAGATGCTGTCCGCTATGCTGCGGAATTGAAAGCCAAGTTCGACGGCGCAGACGGGAAAAAGTATATCTGCCTCTGCGGCGGTACCGGATGTATGTCCGGCGGTACCCAGGAGATCAAGACGAGACTGGAGGAATGCCTGGAGAATTTTAAACTGCAGGATAAAGCGGAGATCCGCGTGGTCGGATGCTTCGGCCTTTGCTCCGAAGGACCTTTCATCCGTATCTATCCGGAAGATGTGACCTATCGCCTGGTCAATGTTGCCGATGTGGAAGAGATCGTGGTGAAAGACATCCGCGACGATGAGATCGTGGATCGTTTGGTCTATGAAGATCCGGCCACAAAGGAGAAGATCAAAAAACTCGAGGATTATCCATTCTATAAGAAACAGAAGAGAATCGCGCTTCACGGCTGCGGTGTGATCGATCCCAATAAGATCGAAGAAGCGCTGGCAGTGGACGGCTATCAGGGCCTTATGAAAGCATTATCCATGAAGCCGGATGAAGTATGGCAGATGGTTCTGGATTCCGGCCTCAGAGGAAGAGGCGGCGGCGGATTCCCAACCGGTATGAAGTGGAAATTCGCGGCAGGCTCCAAGGGCGACGAGAAATATGTGGTCTGCAACGGTGACGAAGGCGACCCGGGTGCGTTCATGGACAGAAGTATCCTGGAAGACAACCCGTTGGCAGTCATCGAAGGTATGGCGATCGCAGGTTATGCCATCGGTGCCAGCGAAGGATATTTCTACATCCGTGCAGAGTATCCGGTAGCTGTCAGAAGAGTCCGCGCAGCCATCAAGCAGGCAGAGGAACTGGGTCTTCTGGGAGATAACATCCTGGGAACCGGATTTAAGTTCCATGCACATTTAAGGCTCGGTGCCGGCGCATTCGTCTGCGGTGAAGAAACGGCTTTGCTGAATTCCATTATGGGTCAGCGTGGTATGCCTCGTCCGAGACCGCCTTTCCCGGCAATCTCCGGTCTGTGGAACAAGCCGACCATCGTGAACAATGTAGAGACACTGGCTACTGTTCCGTACATCCTGAGAGAAGGAGTGGAGAACTTCCGCCAGTATGGTACAGAGAAGAGCCCCGGAACCAAGGTGTTCTGCCTTGGCGGTAAGGTCAACAATGTCGGTCTGGTAGAGATCCCGATGGGCGTCACCCTTCGTGAACTGATCTACGAGATCGGCGGCGGCATCCAGAATGGCAAGGAGTTCAAGGCTATCCAGACCGGTGGTCCTTCCGGCGGCAGCCTGAAAGCAGACCAGCTGGATACACCGATCGATTTTGACAACATGGTGGCAGCAGGTTCCATGATGGGATCCGGCGGTGCCATTGTTATGGACGAAGACAACTGTATGGTAGACGTGGCGAAGTTCTACATGGGATTCATCCGTGATGAAAGCTGCGGCAAATGTTCCCCGTGCCGGATCGGAACCAAGAGAATGTTGGAGACCCTGGAAAGGATCACGGAAGGCAGAGGAACGATGCAGGATTTCGATGATCTGGAAGTTCTCGCTTCTGTCTGCAAATCCAACTCCCTGTGCGCCCTTGGACAGACGGCAGCCAATCCGATCCTGTCTACGATCAAGAATTTCAGGGATGAGTACATCGCCCATGTTGTGGACAAGAAATGTCCTGCCAAAGTATGTAAGGGTATGATCCAGTTTGTGATCGATCCTGATAAATGTAAGAAGTGCTCTGCCTGCTCCAGGGCATGTCCGGTGGAAGCCATCTCCGGTGTTCCGGGCAAGACCCCGTTCGTCATCGATCAGCAGAAGTGCGTGAAGTGCGGTACCTGCGTCACTACGTGTAAGTTTGATGCGATCAATGTCGAATAGAAAGGAGGGAGAATCATGAGCAAAGTGAATATCAAAATTGAAGGTGTACCTTATCAGGTAGAAGAAGGCATAACGATCCTTCAGGCAGCCCGTCAATGCGGCTATGAGATCCCTACCCTGTGTTCGTTCCATGACGGTGAATGCAGCCGCGGATCCTGCCGTGTCTGTCTGGTAGAAGCGACAGGCGCAAGAGGTCTTGTGGCATCCTGCGTTTATCCGGTCAGTGAGGGAATGGAAGTTAAGATCTCTTCCCCGAAAGCACTGGAAGCCAGACGCTACAGTGTGGAAGTCATCCTGAGCAACCATGCTTCCAATTGCCAGGCCTGCGACAAGAACGGCCGCTGCGAACTGCTTCATGTGGCCAAGCTGGTCGGCGCAAGAGAAGATATGTTCAAGGGCGAGAAGACAGAAACGACTTACGACGAACTCAGCCCGTCCATTATCCGTGATACCAGCAAATGTATCCTGTGCGGCAGATGTATTGTCAGATGCGAGCAGGCTCATGGAAAAGGTGTCCTCGGATTTATCAACCGTGGATTCGATACCATTGTGGGACCTGTGAACAATATTTCCCTGGCAGAGTCTCCGTGCCTGATGTGCGGACAGTGCGTATCCGTATGTCCGACCGGTGCTTTGATGAGCAAACCGGAATACGATGCCATTTACCATGCCATGGCTTCCGGAAAGCATGTTATCGTGCAGACGGCTCCGGCTGTCAGAGCCGCTCTTGGTGAAGAATTCGGTCTTCCCATTGGAACTCCGGTTACCGGCAAGATGGTTGCTGCCTTGAAACGTCTCGGATTTGAAAAAGTCTATGACACCGACTTCGGCGCAGACCTTACCATTATGGAAGAAGCTACGGAACTTCTGAACCGTGTGAAAAACGGCGGCGTCCTGCCGATGATCACATCCTGCTCACCGGGCTGGATCAACTACGGTGAGACTTATTATGCAGATCTTCTGCCGCATATTTCTTCCTGTAAGTCTCCGCATATGATGCAGGGTGCAATCCTGAAGAGTTACTATGCGCAGCAGAAAGGCATTGATCCGAAGGATATCTTCGTGGTCTCCATCATGCCGTGTACGGCTAAGAAATTTGAGAAGGAACGTCCGCAGATGATCAAGGACGGCATCAAAGATGTGGACGCTGTCGTAACTACCAGAGAACTCAGTGACATGATCAAGCGTGCCGGTATCCTGTTCAATAAACTTCCGGATGAGGAGTACGATCAGGACATCATGGGCGAATACACCGGTGCAGCCGTTATCTTCGGCGTAACAGGCGGTGTTATGGAAGCTGCCCTTAGAACAGCCTATTACGTACTGGAAGGCAAAGAGCATGATCCAATCGAGTTCAAGGAAGTTCGTGGCTTTGAGGCGATCAAGGAAGCATCCCTGGAAATGGGCGGCATGACAGTCAATGTAGCTGTCACCAGCGGCATGAAGAATGCGAAAGTTCTGTTGGATCAGATCAAAGACGGAACCAGCAAGTATCATTTCATCGAGATCATGTGCTGCCCGGGCGGCTGTGTCAACGGCGGTGGCCAGCCATATATCAGACACTGCTTCCTGCCGAATGAGAATCTGGACATCATTGACAACTACCGTCAGAAACGTGCTGACGCCCTGTATAGTGAAGATGAACGTCAGGCAGTACGGCAGTCTCATAACAATGAGCAGATCAAGGAACTCTACGACAAGTTCCTGGGAGAGCCCAATTCCCATCTGGCTCACGAACTGCTGCATACCACCTATCAGGGGCGTGATACCTTCCGGGTGGGTTCGGTCACCCAGAAAGAGTCGGAAATACCCAGCAGAGTCAGAGGACACAGAGCATAACAGAATACTGAACAGACCATAAAAGGTCAGGACCGCTGTACAGACAGTGTACAGCGGTCTTTGTTTCTTAACTTCGGAATCCGCTTGAGAAATGCCTTTGATAATGTTACGATAAATCAGGTAAGATGGATAAGATAGTGAGGTATCAGTATGCAGAAAATAGGAATCATCGGCTGCGGGAAAATAGCTCAGACAAGACATATTCCGGAATATCTGGACAATGAAAATGCGCAGATCGCCGGGTATTTTGATCTGAACCGGGAACGTGCAGCAGGTCTGGCAGAGCAGTATGGCGGAAAGGCTTACGATTCAGTGGAGGAGATGCTCAAAGATCCGGAGATTGATGCGGTCAGCGTCTGTGTGGTAAACACCCTTCATGCCAGTGTGACAATCCAGGCTTTGAATGCCGGAAAGCATGTTCTGTGTGAAAAGCCTATGGGAACGACTCTGGAAGAATGTATTGCCATGGTGGAAGCGGCAAAAAAGAATCAGAAGTATCTGATGATCGGCCAAAACCAGCGTCTTACGAAGGCTCATCAGAAAGCTAAAAAACTCCTGGAACAGGGCGTGATCGGAGATGTGATCACCTTTAAGACCTGTTTCGGGCACGGGGGACCGGAAGGCTGGAGCATTGACCGGAGCGGCTCTCCCTGGTTTTTTGATAAATCGAAATCTGCTATGGGCGTACTGGCAGATCTCGGGATCCATAAGATCGATCTTGTACAGTTCCTGCTTCATCGAAAGATCATTGAAACAACCTGTAAACTGGAAACACTGGACAAGATGGATGCACAGGGTAATCCGATCAGTGTAGATGACAATGCTTACTGTATTTTCAAGATGGACAATGGGATCATCGGAGCCTTGACCGCCAGTTGGACTTATTACGGAGAGGAGCAGAACTCAACGGTCTTTTACGGAACGGAAGGGATCATGCGGATCTATGAGCATCCGCAATTCGCTATTACCGTCATTGACCGGGACGGCGACCACGCCTATTATGATACAGAAAAGATCCAGACCAATGATCACCAGACCAAATCCGGTGTGATCGACGCGTTTATTGATGCGTTGGAAAACGATCATGAGCCGGTGATTTCAGGCGAGAGTGTTCTTCCCGCTATGCGCGCGGCGTTTGCCAGCATCCAATCCGCTAAGGAGGACAGAACGATCCGGATACCGGAAAATGAGCTGAGCGGTGATGTAGAAGAATGGTTCAGACGGATCCATAAGGACCGCTGATCTTATTGTACAGCTAAAACAGGAGCAGCAGAAATGTATATGACAGATTACCGGGAACTTAAGCTGCAGGCAGAGGCACTTGTCGCAGAAGTGCCTCATTTTATTGCCAATCTGGCCAATCTTTCGGCACTTCTATATCAGACTATGGAAGAGATCAACTGGGCCGGGTTTTATCTGGCGGAACCGGACATGCTGGTACTGGGACCATTCCAGGGCAAGACCGCCTGTATTGAGATTCCCTTCGGAAAAGGCGTCTGCGGAACAGCAGCTTTGCAAGATGAACCGCTTCTGGTAGAAGACGTTCACCAGTTTTCCGGACATATCGCCTGTGACAGCGCTTCCCGTTCCGAGATCGTGATCCCGTTCCATCGGGACGGAAAGGTGGCAGGGGTGCTGGATATCGACAGTCCTGTACTTTCCAGGTTTTCGCAGGAGGATCTGGAGGGCCTTTCGGCGATCGTCAGGATCCTGGAAGAGACATTGTAGGCCGGGTATTATGATGACAGCATAAAAAGCCCGATTGTGTACGGAGATGACACAAAAAGTCCGATTGTGTACGCTGTTTTTGACAGATTGACAGAAATAATCAAAAAATAATTATAAAATTCAGAAATATAAATCGAATATTGCATAATGTTATGCCACTTCGACGTGATAATATCGCGCAAACATTATTTTCGTATATCACGGCGTACACAATCTCAATAATTGTGCCATCGGCGTACACAATCGCGATTTTTATGCAGATAATGCACATCATGGGATGTTTCAAAAAACAGAAAGAACAGGTGGGAAAATGGATCGGAAATATCAGCTGGATACAGTAGAAAATAAAGCATTTTTAAAGGAAATGAGGGAAGATCTGCTGCGGTTCGGGAAACAGTTTCCATCGCCCAGCGGGGCTTCCTATTATCTGGGAGATGATGGGACACCCTGGAAAGAACGTCCCCGGGAAACCTGGATCACCTGTCGGATGGCCCATGTTTACAGCATGGGAGAGCTTCTGGGATATCAAGGGAGCAAAGAACTGGCTGAGGCTGCCATACAGGGGCTCTGTACAGAACTGAAAGACAAAAAGAGCGGAGGCTGGTATGCGGGCATAGCGGCGGACGGATCGATCCTGCCGGATAAACAGTGCTATGCGCATGCCTTCGTGATCCTGGCAGCCAGTTCTGCCTGCCTGGCTGGCATCGAAGAAGGAAGAGCGCTCCTTAGGGAAGCGTTGGAAGTCTATGACAGATATTTCTGGGAAGAACAGGAAGGACTGGCAGCAGATACCTGGGATACGGATTTTAAGGTCCTTTCGGATTACCGGGGCCTGAATGCCAATATGCATACGGTAGAAGCATTCCTTGCGGCAGCTGATGTGCTGGGAAATGAAATGTACCGGGATCGGGCAGGAAGGATCATCGACAGGGTGATCGCCTGGGCGAAAGAGAATCAATGGCGGATACCGGAACATTTTACCAGAGACTGGAAACCGGATCTTGACTGCCAGAAAGAAAAGCCTGACGATCCTTTCAAACCGTATGGTGCAACGCCGGGACACGGGATCGAGTGGGCGAGACTGATCCTTCAGTGGGCGTTTTCCGCCTATAAAGCAGAAGACGGTGAGGCTGTTCCGGAACCATATCTTTCCGCGGCGGAACATCTGTATCAAAGAGCCGTCTCCGATGCCTGGAACGCTGACGGCGCGCCGGGGATCGTTTATACAACAGACTGGGAAGGAAATCCGGTGGTGCATGACCGCATGCACTGGACCCTGGCGGAAGCGATCAATACATCTGCCGTACTTTACAGGGTCCGGAAAGACCCGCGCTATGCAGCGGACTATGCCGAATTCATGGAGTATCTGGATCAGTATGTGCTGGATCCGGTAAATGGATCCTGGTTCCATCAGATGAACCGGACCAATCAGGTGAAGAACACTGTCTGGCCCGGAAAATCCGATCTGTATCATGCGTTTCAGGCGACATTGATCCCCTATAACCGTTCCGTCGGCGTTTCCGTGGCGCCGGCCATCAGGCAGCAAAGCATTGATATCTGACTGTCTGAAAGCAGACGGGAAGATCAATCCAGATGCTTGAGAATCCTTGCCGGATTGCCAACCGCGATCACATTGTCCGGGATATCTTTAGTGACGACGGATCCCGCACCGATCACGGAATTCTTTCCGATCGTGACGCCCGGCAGGATCGTACAGCCGCCGCCCAGCCAGACATTTTCCTTTAATGTGATAGGCCTTCCGGTAACATAGCCTTCATTCCTGCGCTGGGGATCCAAGGGATGGCTGACGGTATAAAAGCCGCAGTTCGGACCGACGAAGCAATTGTCTCCGATGGTGATCGGTCCGGCATCCAGAAAGACGCACTGGAAATTGATCAAAACATTTTTCCCTGCCTGTATCATATAGCCGTAGTCACAATGGAAAGGCGGCTTCAGATACAGGTTCTCTCCGCATTTTGCAAACATATCTTCTGCCCAGGCCTGGATCGCTGGTCCGTCATCTGCCGGAATGGCATCCAGTTTCTGGCACATCACCCGTGCGTGGGCTTTCGCCGCACCGATCTCTTTGTCAGTATTTAAGAATTCTTCGCCTTGCAGCTGTTTTTCTTTTTCTGTCATCGTTTTGCTCCTTCGTTATGATCTTTCGATAGAATTGTATCTGTCAGTGTCAGGTTTCCTTATGATGACGGCAGGATGAGCAGGAGCCGCCTGGACATTGGCTGCAGGAAGAGCAGGAGCCGCCTCCGCAGCATCCAGATGAGTGTCTGCTTTTTCGAAGCAGGACAATGGCAAGAATCACCACGCCTACAACGCCACATATAATGATAATATCCCAGATATTCATAGTCTGTTTAACCCCATCCGAACAGCATGCCCAGAAGCCGCACGATGAGCGCTGCCACCCAGGCGATCACACATTGCCAGACCACGACTCCGATTGCCCATTTATGCCCGAGTTCCCTGCGGATCGATGCGATGGAAGCAACGCAGGGCGTATACAGAAGACTGAATACGATGATCGTGACGGCAGTCAGGGAACTGATGACAGCCGTGATCCCTCCTGCGGAACGGAACAGCACTTCCAGAATGGAAACCACACTTTCTTTGGCCATGAAACCGCTGATGAGGGAAGTGATGATCTGCCAGTTTCCAAGTCCGATCGGGGCAAAAACAGGCACCAGAAAGCCTGCAATAGCGGCAAGAATACTGTCCTGGGAGTTTTCTACCAGCTGGAACTGGAAGTTAAAACTCTTCAGGAACCAGACCACGATCGTGGCGATCAGGATCACGGAGAAAGCTCTCTGCAGGAAATCCTTTGTCTTTTCCCAAAGCAGCAGCAGGACGTTTTTCACTCCCGGCATACGATAATTGGGAAGCTCCATGACAAAGGGAACCGCTTCTCCCTTGAACATGGTTTTCTTAAAGAGCAGGGCGGCCAGGATGCTGATAATAATGCCCAGCAGATAGATCCCGATCATGAACAGAGCTTTGTACTGCAGGAAGAAAGCATCGATAAAGAATGCGTAGATCGGAAGTTTCGCCGTGCAGCTCATAAACGGAGTCAAAAGGATCGTCATCCTCCGGTCCCGGTCGCTGGGAAGGGTCCTGGTCGACATGACTGCCGGTACCGTGCAGCCGAACCCGATCAGCATCGGTACAATGCTTCTTCCGGAGAGTCCGAGCTTTCGAAGCAGTTTGTCCATGAAAAAAGCCACTCTGGCAATGTAGCCGCTGTCTTCCAGTAAAGACAGGAAGAAGAACATGGTAACGATAATGGGAAGAAAACTGAGGACACTTCCGACGCCTTCGAAGATACCGCCGATCACCAGGCCATGGATCACGTCATTGACGCCTGCGGAGGTCATCGCATTGTCCACCAGGGCAGTTAAGGCGCCGATCCCGAGTTCAAATAACTGTTGAAGCCAGGCGCCGATCACGTTGAAAGTCAGGAAAAAGATCGCTCCCATGATCAGGATAAAAACAGGGATCGCTGTATATTTTCCGGTCAGCACGCGATCGATCTTCTGGCTGCGGATATGTTCTTTGCTTTCATGAGGTTTGATGACACAGCGGCTGCAGACTTTCTGAATGTAGGAGAAACGCATGTCCGCAATCGCAGCACTTCTGTCCAGGCCGCGTTCTGATTCCATCTGCAGGACTATATGATCCAGCAGTTCCTTTTCATTCTGATCCAGGTTCAGCTGATCCAGGATCAGTTCATCTCCTTCAATGATCTTGCTGGCAGCAAAGCGAAGGGGGATCCCGGCTTTTGCGGCATGATCCTCGATCAGATGCCGGACGGCATGGAGACATCGATGAACGCCGCCTCCATGGTCATTCTGGTCACAGAAATCCTGCACCATGGGCTTTTCCTGATATTTGGCGATATGAAGGGCATGTCTTACCAGCTCGTCGATGCCCTGGTTCTTCGCTGCGGAAATCGGTACAACGGGAGTGCCCAGAAGTGCTTCCATGGAGTTGACATCCACCGACCCGCCGTTGCTGGTCATCTCATCCATCATATTCAGGGCCACTACTACCGGAATATCCATTTCCAAAAGCTGCATGGTCAGATAAAGATTACGCTCAATGTTGTTGGCATCTACGATATTGATGATCGCACTGGGCTTGTCATACATGACAAAGTTCCGGGAAACCAGTTCTTCGCTGGAATACGGAGACATGGAATAGATGCCGGGCAGATCGGTAATGACGGTATCTGTATGATGACGGATCACGCCGTCTTTGCGGTCTACCGTTACACCGGGGAAATTACCTACATGTTGGTTGGAACCGGTCAGCTGGTTGAACAGGGTGGTCTTTCCGCTGTTCTGGTTGCCCACCAGGGCAAAAGTCAGCGGTGTTCCTTCGGGAAGCGGATCACCGCTTCCTTTGGCATGATATTTGCCGGTCTCGCCAAGTCCCGGGTGATGAAGACTGTGTTTTTTATGGGATTTGTCCGGAACGGCGGAAGAGATATCTTCCTGAGCAGTCTCAGATTCTGTAAGTTCAATAAGGATGTTTTCCGCATCTTCCAGACGCAGCGTCAGTTCGTATCCGTGCAGCCGGATCTCCATCGGATCTCCCATGGGGGCCAGCCGGATCATTTTCACAGCGGCTCCGGGGATTACTCCCATATCCAGGATATGCTGGCGCAGTGCGCCGCTTCCGTTTACTTGTGTAACAACGGCGGACTGGCCAACGGATAATTCATTTAATCTCATATATAACTCCGATTATAAGTCAATTTTGTACATTATAGCATAGAATCAATGTTAACGGCGCTCTTTTTTGCGAAACTGCGGTCTTTACGGGCATTTATTTTTACATTAACCTGTGGTTTATCATTGCCTGTTTTGTTTCGGATAACTTCCTGGCCTCGCCTGGCGGTATGGAGTTACGTAATT
>JAFWOB010000164.1 GCA_017510065.1 Parasporobacterium sp. | reverse complement strand
TGATGGCCCTTGGCTTCCAGGGATTCCTGATCATGATCTGTATCGCCATCTACGCGGTGCTGGTCCAGACGGTCGCCTTTACGGACGACATCATCGGAAGCATCTGGGGCGTCATGGGATACACGGTCCTGCTGTGCTTCTCGCTCTTCAAGACCGGAAGCCTGGCGAAGTCGGTTATGAGTGCCCATTAAGGAAGGAGGTCCAAAATGGCAGCATATATCCCCGTCCCGAGGGATCTTACCCGGGTCAAAACCAAAGTATTTCTCAATCTGACCAAAAGGCAGCTCATCTGCTTCGGACTGGCGGCACTCATCGGTGTGCCGTCTTTCTTTTTGATCAAGAGCGTCGGTTCAACGAGCCTCGCCGCTATGAGCATGATCATCATCATGATCCCCATGTTCCTGCTGGCGATGTACGAGCGTGACGGGCAGCCCCTTGAGGTCATCGCAAAGCACTTTATCGAATCGAAATTCATCCGGCCAAAGATCCGGCCCTACCAGACAGATAACTACTATGACGTTCTGAAGAGGGCTGCGCAGGCGGAAAAGGAGGTAGACAGAATTGTTTCAGCTGTTCAAAGGAAAAAGAAATGAAAAACGGTCACTGAAGCTTCCTCCGGGGCTCTCCAAAAAGGATCAGCGCCGGGTACAGGAAGTCATTGACCGCGCAAAGAAAAACGACGGGATCCCCCGGACCGCCCAGCAGTCGATTCCCTTTGACCGGATGTTTCCCGACGGCATCTGCCGCCTCGGAAGCTTTTACACCAAGACCATCCAGTTTCAGGATATCAACTATCAGCTGGCCCAGCAGGAGGATAAAACGGCCATCTTTGAGGAATGGTGCGGCTTTCTGAACTTTTTCGACAGCTCCATCCATTTCGAGCTCAGCTTCATGAACATGACGACTGACGCGGAGAGCTTCGAGGCAGGGATCCGGATCCCTTACCGGAAGGATGCGTTCAACAGCGTCCGTGACGAGTACTCCGAGATGCTGAAGAACCAGCTGGCTCAGGGCAACAACGGTCTCACCAAGACCAAGTTCCTGACATTCGGGATCGAGGCGGATTCCATGAAGCAGGCCAAGCCCAGGCTGGAGCATGTCCAGAATGATCTGCTGAACAACTTCAAGCAGCTGGGCGTCCGGGCGGAGGTCCTGAACGGCTATCAGCGCCTTAAGCTTATGCACGACATGTTCCACATGGGAGATCCGGAGGACAAGTTCCGCTTTGACTGGAAGTGGCTCGTAGAGTCCGGCCTTTCCGTAAAAGACTTCATCGCTCCTACAGCCTTTGCCTTCCCCGGCAGCCGTACCTTCCAGATGGGAAGTCTGTACGGTGCCATGAGCTACCTGCAGATCACGGCATCGGATCTTTCAGACCAGCTTCTGAAGGATTTCCTGGACATGGACTCCTCTCAGATCATCACGATGCACATCCAGTCCGTAGATCAGACAGAAGCCATCAAGACCATCAAGCATACGATCACGGAGCTTGACCGGTCGAAGATCGAAGAGCAGAAAAAGGCAGTCCGTTCCGGTTATGACATGGACATCATCCCTTCGGATCTGGCGACCTACGGCAAGGACGCCAAGTCGCTTCTGAAGGAGCTGCAGAGCCAGAACGAGCGTATGTTCATGCTGACGATGCTGATCATGAATACCGGAAAGACCCAGCAGGAGCTGGATACCAACGTGTTCCAGGCATCCAGTATCGCCCAGAAGCACAACTGCAACTTAAGAAGGCTTGACTTCCAGCAGGAAAACGCTCTCATGAGCTGCCTGCCGCTGGCCAACTGCCTTATCGACATCCGCCGAGCGCTGACAACCAGCTCCACAGCGATTTTTGTACCCTTTACCACACAGGAGCTGTTCCAGAACGGTAAGGAATCCCTGTATTACGGCCTGAATGCTCTTTCCAACAACCTGATCATGGTGGACCGGAAGGCTCTGAAGAACCCAAACGGCCTGATTCTCGGTACCCCCGGTTCCGGTAAGTCTTTCAGTGCCAAGCGTGAGATTGCCAATGCCTTCCTGGTGACGGATGACGATGTGATCATCTGCGATCCGGAGGCGGAGTACACGGCTCTCGTGCAGCGCTTCAACGGCCAGGTCATTCATATCAGCCCGGCCAGCACTCAGTACGTCAATCCGATGGATATCAACTTGAATTATTCGGAAGAAGACAGTCCCCTGGCATTGAAGGCGGACTTCATCCTGTCGCTTTGCGAACTGGTCGTTGGCGGCAAGGAGGGCCTGCAGCCGGTGGAGAAAACGGTCATCGACCGCTGTGTCCATCAGATCTACCAGAAGTACTTTGAGAATCCGGTTCCAGAGAACATGCCGCTTCTGGAGGACCTTTACAATGCCCTGCAGGTCCAGGAGGAAAAGGAAGCCCATCATGTGGCAACAGCACTGGAAATCTACGTCAAAGGTTCCTTGAACCTGTTTAATCACAGGACCAACGTGGACATTAACAACCGCCTGGTGTGCTACGACATCAAGGAGCTCGGCAAACAGCTGAAGAAGCTGGGCATGCTGATCGTCCAGGACCAGGTCTGGGGCCGTGTTACTGCAAACCGTGAAGCCGGAAAGGCCACCCGCTACTATATGGACGAGTTCCACCTGCTTCTGAAAGAGGAGCAGACGGCGGCCTATTCGGTGGAGATCTGGAAGCGATTCAGAAAGTGGGGCGGCATCCCCACAGGCATCACCCAGAACGTGAAGGATCTTCTTTCCTCCCACGAGGTGGAGAACATCTTCGAGAACAGCGACTTCATCTATATGCTGAACCAGGCGGCGGGTGACCGTCAGATTCTGGCCAGGCAGCTCAATATCTCGCCGCACCAGCTGTCCTATGTGACGCATTCAGGCGAAGGCGAAGGCCTGCTGTTCTACGGGAACGTGATCCTTCCCTTTGTAGACCGGTTCCCGCAGGATACCGAGCTCTACCGCATCATGACCACCAAGCTTTCGGAGGTGGTCGAAGCAAAGGAGGCGTAACCCATGGATAAAGAATCAAGAACCGGAAGGACCGGCCAGGGCAGCGCCTCCGGCCGGTCTTCTCCGGGAAGCAAACTGAAAACGGAGGAAACTGCGAAGAAGGCTTCCGGAAAGAAGCTTCAGGGCGAAAAGGCCTCTCAGGCGGCAGCCGGTGAGAAGCTCCGCTTTGATAAGGCAGTCTTTACGGATGAAACCGTAAAGGAAGCAACGAGCCACGGCAGGAAGACACCCAAAGGCAGCCATGCATCCACGCTGATCTCAGATACGGTCCATCATAAGATCGACCGGGAAGCTGACGACAATGCCGGTACCGATGCCTTGAACAGGGGCAGCCAGTTTGCCGAGCATACGGCGGAGAACGGCTCCAATGCCTTCTCCCGCTGGCGTCAAAAAAGCGAGATCAAAAAGGAGTACGCTGCTGCGAAGGCAGGAAAGAACGCAGGCACGGCAGCATCTGGTGCGGCGTCCGGCACTGCGACAGCAAAGAATGCCGGGAAAGCCGCCAAAGAAACAAAGAAGGTGTCTGAACGGGTCGGAGATTTCTTGTCCAAGCACTGGCACGGTTTGCTGATCGGCGGCGGGATACTGCTGGTGGTCATGCTGATCTCCGGTGCTATCGGATCC
>JAFWOB010000163.1 GCA_017510065.1 Parasporobacterium sp. | reverse complement strand
GCTGCCGGCGGTATTGTATTATCTGTATACCAAAAAGCAGTTTCCGGAGGAAAAGATCATCCGGGCCCTGGGGGTAGCCGGGTTGTTCGGAGAACTGGCCAAGAAAAATGCTTCCGTTTCCGGCGCGGATTGCGGCTGCCAGGCAGAGGTCGGCGTGGCGTGCTCCATGGCAGCTGCGGCAGCAGGATGGCTGTTCGGGTACAACCTGGACCAGATCGAGTATTCCGCGGAAGTAGCCCTGGAGCATCATCTGGGACTGACCTGCGATCCGATCTGCGGACTGGTGCAGATCCCCTGCATCGAGCGGAATGCGGTTGCGGCCATGCGGGCGCTGAATTCCGCCAATCTGGCGTATTTCCTGTCCAGTACCAGAAGGATCAGCTATGACATGGTGCTGAAGAGCATGTACCGGACAGGCCTTGACATGCACAAGAATTACCGCGAGACCTCGGAAGGAGGACTGGCGGCGGCTTACAGCCGAAAAGGAACCAGATAAGATATGAATGAAACATCTGCAGATATGAAGCTGCTGGAAACCATTCTGGATATCGGAGTGGCGTTCCTTCAGAATGGGGCGGAGACCTGGCGCACGGAAGACAGCCTGTACCGGATCGCCGCCGGCTATGGTTTTACAAAATGCAATTTCTGGGTGGTTCCCTCCAATATCCAGGGCACGGTCACCGGATCGGACGGAAACTGCATGACCCAGATCCGGCATATCAAGGGGACCGGCATTGATTTTTCCAGGCTGGAGGATTTAAATGCGCTCTCCCGCTATGTCTGTTCCGAAAAACCGGATCCCAATATCCTAAGGTCCCGGCTGGAGGAGATCATCCATGCCAAAGAACCCCCGGTATGGCTGAACTATGCGTCCGGTGTCCTGGCGGGAGCGGGATTCGGCATTTTCTTTCACTGCGACATCCTGGATGCTGCAGTTGCCGCCTGCGCCTCTTTGCTGATCACCTTCCTGGGAAGGAACCTTCGAAAAAAAGAGCGAAATCCCCTGATCCTCAATTTCATCATTTCCTTTGCAGCGGAGCTGTTCATCATCGCCTCGGTATCCCTGGGATTCGGGCATCATATCGGTTATATCACCGTGGGTGTGGTCATGCTGATGATCAGTGCGCTGGGTGCCACCAACGGCATCCGGGACCTGGCTCATCTGGATACCCTGTCAGGGGCTATGAACCTGACACAGGCGCTGACAGGCGCTTCCGGTATCGCGCTGGGGATCGCTCTGCCGCTCCTGCTGTTTCGGATCAGCGATGAAAATGAGATTGTCTCTCTGACCGGAAATCCCTGGCTGCAGCTGGCAGCCTGCACGGCAGGATGCATCGGTTTTGCCTTCTGGTTCCACATGAAATACGCCCGGGTGCTCCCTTGCGCAGTGGGAGCGTTTCTGACCTGGGGGGCTTACCTTCTGTTTGGTAATCTGTTGGAGAGCATGTTCGTGTCGGTGATCGCGGCGACCATCGTGTGTGCCTTATACGCACAGGTAATGGCCCGGATCATGAAAGCGCCCGCTACGATCTTCCATACCGTATCCATCTTTCCGCTGATCCCCGGATCAGCCCTTTATTATCTGATGTACGGTCTGGTGATAAGGGACTCTTCTCTGGCGGTGTCCAAGGGGATCGAACTGGTGGTGACCTGCACCGGTATCGTACTGGGTATGATGGCGGTAGAGGTGATCAGCAGGATCATTTTCATGCGGCGGTCATAGCAGATTGCGCACCGTTACGTTGTTTTGGGCTTATGATTTGTTGAAAACGCAGATAGAAATATCAGATATATGAGATATAATAACTGACAGAGTCGAATATGGCTTTGAAACAAAAGGAGGAATACAACATGAAAAAAATAATGTCCATCATTGCGATTCTTTGTATGGCTGCGATGATGCTGTCCCTGACAGCCTGCGGAGAGAAGAAAGCTCCGGCACCGGCTGAAACAACTGCAGCAGCAGTGGAATCCACCGAAGCGGTAGAAGAGACCACGGAAGCTCCGGCAGAGACAGTAGAAGAGACTACGGAGGCACCGGCAGAGACGGTAGAAGAGACCACGGAAGCTCCGGCGGAAACCGCAGCAGAGACGGAAGCAGCGGCAGCGGCAGACGGCCTGACCCCGAGCATTACCATCGAATACGGCGATTATGACGGCATCGTAGATCTGGCAAAGAAGGCACAGAACTTTGAAGTGGAAGAAGGCACCGTTGTTCAGATCAGCGGCATCCTTTCCACCAGCGGATCCAATCCCTCTGTTATGGAGCAGGGTGAAAGCGACAAGAAGGGCATCACCATGTATCTTGACGGAGATTGGGAGAAGGCAGCAGACGGCGCTGACATCGACGTGATCGGAACATTTGTCAAAGGACAGTTCTTCATGGAACTCCATGTGGATCCGGCCAACATTACTGTAAAATAAATGGCGTCAGCATTTGACCTATCAAAACACCGGCTCTTTCGGGAGCCGGTGTTTTCTGTTTTCGATCAGTAAAAATGCAGATCCGCTTATCTTGCCGCGTCGCAGATGATCTTCGCACAGGTATCAAATCCCAGCACGCCGGTATCCAGCGTCATATGCCAGTTCTGGGAATCCATCAGATGTTTCCCGGTATAGCGGGTGAAGTATGCATTCCGGGAAGAATTCTGTTTTTTCATTTCCCGGGCGATCAGGTTGACATCTGTGGTATTCAGGAGCTCACCGACCCGTTTCCCGCAGTGGATGCTGTCCGCGAAGAGAAAGACATTGAGGCAGTCGATCCCTTCCTCCTGCAGGATCTCGCCGGCGCATCTTCCCAGGATGACACAGGGGCCTTCCGAGGCGATCTTCACGATCGCATTGCGCTCATAATTGAAGATCGTATTTTTATAATCGTAAGAGATCGGAGAAATGGCTCGCAGGAGCGTATCGCCTTTTGTGATATGTTCTTCAGCAGCCTTGATGAGCTCCGGGTCGATCCCCATGGCCAGGGCGGTTTCCTTGATGATATCCCTGTCATAGAATTCGATTCCGAGGGTCTCGGCTACTTTTTTCCCGATGGAGTGCCCGCCGGCACCGTAAACGCGGCTGATCGTGATTACTTTCATGTGGTTTTCTCCTGTTATTATTATCGGTATGATCGCAAAGTCCAAACATTTATAGTCTATACATTTTAGGAAAATAGTCAAATACAATCTTCCGCCGTCTGAAATGATTCCCCAAAAAGAATAAAATTAATAAATCTGACATAAAATAAATAATTTATACAAGCAGGCCTCATAAACTTTGCATAACGTGCGAATAGCGGTTTTGCCGCCGGATGCTTATAATAAACTCGGTTTTTAATCAGATTCTTTCTGATTGACGCTATTTATTTTTAACAGGAGGGAAAACAATGAAGAAATTAATAGCAATCGCAGTATCTGTTGTTATGATCTTCGCTATGGCTGCAACCGTATTTGCGGCTCCGGCAGAAGTGACATGGGAAGATTATCAGCAGTACCTTATCGACACCGCAGGTGTCAACGCTCCCGACATTGACGAATTTACCGCTCAGGTAGAAGCCATCGGAAGCTGGGAAGACATTGACCAGACGGTATCTCCGTGGGATATGTTCTTTACCACCCTCGGACTTTCCACATGGGATGAGTTCCAGCAGGGCATCGTAAAGGAAATTGAAGCTACCGGTCCGATGGGCGGCGGCGAGTCACCGGAAGGTGAATCTCCGGAAGGCCAGGCTCCGGAAGGCGAGTCACCGGCTCCCCCGGCAGATGGCGAGTCACCGGAAGGCCAGGCTCCGGAAGGTGAATCACCGGCTCCTCCGGCAGATGGCGAATCACCGGAAGGCCAGGCTCCGGCAGCTCCCGAAGGGGAATCTGCTGAAGGTGAATCCGGCGGCGAATCCGCTGGCGAATCTGCAGGTGCTGATTCCAAGGGCGACGAGCAGCTGGTAGAACTGCAGAATGAAGAAGACGGATCTGCACTGGCTCCGATCGTTACCACCACATTCGCAGGAACCGTTCTGGCATATCCTCGTTTTGCAACCTATCTGAATGAAGATGCAACAGAAGCGATCGTGGATGATGTTGCATGGCACAACGGCGCTGTTTATTCCGAAGCAGGCGAGTGGAATGTCACAGCTGACATCACTATGAATTCCACAGCTGACGGATCTGACACCAACGACTTCTCCGGCCTTGGCGCAGCAGTGTTGGCAGAAGGCAAGGGAACTGTCGTTAACATCACAGGCGCAAACATCGAGACCACCGGTGTTGCCAAACTGGCTCTGTTCACCGACGGCGGCGCTGTTTCCATCGTGAAGGATTCTACTCTGACATCCAACAGCGGTACGATCTATGAAGGCTACATGTCCACAGCTGACCAGGTTACCATGGTTGCTCCTCCGTGGGTACTGGGACTTGGCGGCCCGAAGTGCAACGCACGTACCACCAACATCATGGGCGACTACTCCACAGCAGCATACATTGACTCTACTTTCAATGCAGGCGGCTGGGGCGCACTGTCCACAGACTCCGGTACGAACATGCACATGGTCGTTATCAACACAGAAGTGAACGTAGAGGATTCCGGTTACGGTGCATACACCATCGGTGAATCTACAGAAGATTACTACGGTGTTACCGAAAATGTTTCTACTTACGCAAACATCATGACCGGCGGTGTCGCAACTTATCAGTCCTACACCGGCGGACAGGAGATCGATCTTGTTCAGTTTAACGGCGAGCAGAATGAGTACGGCCATGGCCAGGGCGGCGACGTAGTTGCTACTGTGAAGTCTGATAAAGTAGCAGACGGCGAAGTCGTTTACTCCACCATCAATTCCGATAACTTCGGCTTCATGTGCCATGCAAACGGACCGTCCGCGATGAATATCGTCAACATCATCGACGGCACAACTGTTAACTCTCAGGATGCCATC
The DNA here is from genome assembly GCA_017510065.1 of Parasporobacterium sp. GTDB lineage: Bacteria > Bacillota > Clostridia > Lachnospirales > Lachnospiraceae > RGIG5612. The sequence continues at coordinate 9,290 of JAFWOB010000163.1, read as the reverse complement.
TTCCTGGTAAAGAAAGTTAACTCCATCTTCAACGTTGACAATGCAACTCTGAATTCCGCAAACGGCGTTCTGCTGCAGATCATCGACAACGATGATGACTATGTTGGCCTTGATATGGAAACCCAGTGGGGCACTGATGATGGTTACGGCCACTTCTACGGCATCCATATGCCGAACTTCAACTCCACATTCCATGAGGAAGACGGCTATGCAAACGAATTCCAGACCAACCCGGGCGAAGGCGAGCCCTGGACAAGCGAACTGAACATCACCAACACCACAGTGACAGGTGATATCTGGAACTCCACCGGTTATGTCGGAACCAATCCGGGAACCGTTCTTACCGTAAACCTTGGCGAAGGCGCTAACCTGACAGGTATCATTTCCTGCGGCGCATTCTCACACACCACCAAAGACGCAAAGGTTAACAACGGCGACTGGTCTGAAGCATCTGCTCTGGGTCATGTGACCAACATCCCGGCAGTCAGCGGAACCAACATCGTAAGCATCAACCTGAGCGGAGATGCTGTCTGGACAGTAACCGGCGACTGCCTCGTTGATGAGATCTTCATCAATGACGACGCACAGGTTATCATTCCGGAAGGCGTTACCGTTACCTTCAACACAGGTGATTCCTACACCAACACCATTCTTACAGTAGACGGTGAAGTACAGGAAGCTGCCTGATCGCCTGATCGTAAGCAAAAGAGCCTGATCTCAGGATGGAGGCTGCCGCACAAACGTGCGGCAGTCTTTTTTTATGCTCATTCGTTGCAGATATTTCTAAATCTGTACAGATTTTGGAGTTGTGTACCTTTTTTTAGGCCGGAAAATGTGCTGAACATAAAATTCCGGAGTGATAAGCCTCCTGTTACCTGTGAAATTTATGGATAATGCACATAATAACAGGGAAACATTTGGGCAGCTTGCTGACAGGCACCGAAATGATCATCTCTAAAACTGTACACAACTCCGTTTTTTGTACACTTTCAGAATAATCTCTGTCAAAAACCGATAATATGGAACCGGTTTCCCTTTTTCATGCCCCCCTCTGCGCGGCGGCGCTTGACGGGACCGCCCGGAAAGCATAAGATGAAAACGAATCTAATCGCGTAAGATCATCAAGGAGAGGAGACAGAAAAATGAGAGTATGCATTTACGGTGCAGCCAGTACACAGATCCCGGAGATCTATACGAAAACCGCATATAATCTCTGCAAACGGTTGGCAGAGAGAGGCCATTCCCTGGTGTTCGGAGCCGGAGACGGCGGCATGATGGGCGCTTCCGCCAGGGGGTTCCACGACGCCGGCGGCCATGTGATGGGCGTAGCGCCTACATTTTTCAAGGAAACCGTGATCGAAAACCTGTACGAGGACGCCGATGTGATCGTTTTTACGGAAAGCATGGGAATGCGCAAATCCGTCATGGAATCCAATGCGGACGCATTTATCGTCATGCCCGGAGGGATAGGCACTTATGACGAGTTCTTCCAGATCCTGACCCTGAAGCAGCTGAAGGTCATCAAACAGCCTATCGTTCTGTTCAACGTCAACCATTTTTACGATCCCATGCAGCAGCTCATGAAGACAGCCATGGATGAAAAATTTCTGCGCTCGGATACGCCTGGCCTGTGCCGGATCTTTTCCGATACCAGGATCGACGAGCTGATCCGTTTTATTGAAACCGCGCCTCTGACCGATGAGGGCCAGGAGAAAGTAGACGATCAGTACGGAAAATAAAGAATATAGAATCTCGTGTAACGAATCATTTTATAAAAGCCGGAACCCCCGGCTTTTTTTGTTGCATTTTTGTTGCAAATTCGTTGCCCGGCCGTGTAGGAAGAAAAACCGCGGAACAGGTATCCTATCATCAGTAAAAGGGAATAGTCCCGGAAAATGCCTCCGGCAAAGCTGCGGCAGCAACAAAACGACAGCAAAAAACAGCAGAAGGAGGCGCGAAGAAATGAGAAAGGGTGAGAGCAATGGATCAGGAAAATGCGATCATACAGGTAAAGGATCTGAGAAAGGTCTACCAGATGGGCGAAGAAAAGGTCGTGGCCCTGAACAGGATCAATCTGGAGATCCACGCGGGTGAGATCTGCTGCATTTTCGGAACATCAGGATCGGGGAAAAGCACATTCCTCAATATGCTGGCGGGAATGGAAAAACCCACTTACGGAAGTATCCGGATCCTGGGAAGGGAGATCTCTTCCATGACGGAACAGGAACTGGCGGTGTTCCGGCAGAATTATCTGGGCTATATTTTTCAGTCCTACAATCTGCTGCCCGGTTCCACAGCGGTGGAAAATGTGGCGATTCCTCTGATGTTTAAAGGCATTTCCAAAAAACAAAGGGAAAAAGCGGCCAGATACCTGCTGCATCGGGTCGGACTGGATCACCGGGCGGATCATTACCCGGGACAGATGTCCGGCGGCCAGCAGCAAAGAGTCGGCATTGCCAGGGCGTTTGTGACCAGGCCGAGGATCATTTTCGCGGATGAGCCCATCGGCAACCTGGACACGAAGACAACTCAGGAGGTCATGGAAGTAATTACCCAGTTCGCCAGGGAGTTCCATCAGACCATCATCCTGGTGTCCCACGACCCGGAAATGGCGGAGTATGCTGACCGGATCATTCACATGGTAGACGGAAATGTTCTGGAAGATACCGTCCGAAAGGACACGAAAGCAATACAGAAAGAAAAGCAGGCCTGCTGAATCAGTCTGCAGGGAGGATACAGAGATGAGAAACAGAAGAAAAACAACCAGAGTAATCGCAGCGGCAGCGCTGGCAGCCGTTTTGTGCGCCGGTCTGGTACATGCGCAGGAAGCTGCAGCGGTGCCGGAACCGGAACAGATCGAGGAAACCGTACAGGCGATGGAAACCGCTCAGCTGCCGGAAGTTTTGGCAGAACCGGAGCAGGTACCGGAATACGGTCCGGCAGAACCGGCGCCGGTACAGGAAACTGTGCAGCCGGAAATGCCCGCGCCGGAAACGGTGATTGCGGCACCGGAAACAACACCGGTATCGGACATCGTTTCGGTGGAGGAACCTGTGCAAGAAGAACTTCCGGTGCAGGAAACTGAGATCCCGGATATGAAGAACGCTGCTTCGGAGATGGAAGCCAATATGCCTGCAGAAGAAGCGGCCCCGGCCATGGTATTCGTAGAAGAGCCGGTGCAGGAAGAAGAGGCAGCTTCGGTGCAGGAAGCCGGACAGGCGACTGCCCCGGTACAGGAAACGGTACTCCCGTCTGATCCGGTACAGTCAGAGCAAAATGAAGTGAAACAGGAACCGGCTTCCGAGAAAGAGGCAGAGCCGGCGCAGAAAGAAGAGCCGGCACAGGAAGCCGGGGAAACAGCTCCTTCGCAGGAAGCAGCTCCGGCACAGGATCAATCCGAACAGACAGCTCCGGAAACATCCGGACAACAGCCTCAGAACCCGGAACCTTCAGAAGAGCCCGTGTGGCTGGATCTTATGCCGGTAGATTTCCGGATCGAAGAAGCGAAGAATGCGCAAGCCTGGTCCGTCTGCCTGGTTCCGGTGGAGATCGCCAATATCACAAACCAGTCCCTGGAAAAGCTGGAGATCAGGATTGCATCGAAAGATGCCGGATATATCATTACCCCTTATGAGACCGAAGAGGAGGCTTGGGAAGGGATCGCCGCTTATGGGATCTGCGAGGATGGCGAACAGAAGAATACGGAAAAGACGTTAAGGATCAGCTCCCTTCCGACAGGGGCGAAGATCAAAGCGGACCTGGTGATCTATGCGATGAAAGATACCTGCTTCGCTCCGGAAGAAACGCAGATCCAGGTGAGCTGCAGCTTTTCTGCAGGCAATACCCGGTATCAGAACGCCGGCGCCCAGAAGATCGCGCTGATCAAAGACGTCTCGCAGCAGCCGGCATGTGACGATCCGACAGAAGATCCGACAGACGATACGGCCGAAGAGCCCACTACGGCTGCGCCGGCCGACGATCCGGCCGAAGAGCCTGCCAATGAAGAGCCTGCAGAGGAGCCGGCGGAAGAGCCCACTACCGAGGTTCCGGACACAGAAGAGCCGGCCGAAGAACCGGTGACCGAAGCAACAGCCACGGAAGAGCCCACTACTGAGGCAACTGCCGCAGAAGAACCCACCACCGAAGCTCCGGCCACGGAAGAGCCAACCACTGAGACACCGGCGACCGAAGAGCCAACCACCGAAACTCCGGCTGCCGAAGAACCCGCCACAGACCCGGCCGACGACGAGATGATCACCGTCGAAGTGATCGACGACGGGGAAGAGGAGGAGACGGAAGACGTGTATTATGACGACTGGGGATACTACGATGACTGGGTCGTCTACGGCGATTATTCCGGCACCCAGATCAACACGGCAACCCCCTATGTCCTGGTGAAGTCTTACAGCCACAAAAGGACCATCCATACGGGCGACGCCTTCGGCATGGAGATCAATTTTCTCAACACCAGCCAGAAAGTGGCAATGGAAAATGTGGTGATCAAGGTGGAACCGTCGGATTCTCTGTCCCTGGCCAGCGGCACGAATACCCTGTTTGTCAGCGGCATCGAAGCCGGCGGGACCATTTCCCAGCAGATCAATTTGCTGGCGGCGTCCGAGTGCAAGGAAGCGACCCAGAAGATCGATCTGACCGTAAGCTTTGAATACATTGACCATAACGAACGAAAGAGCGGGGAGGCGTCGGAGAGCATCACGATCCCCATTGCCCAGAAGGACCGTCTGGAGCTCAGGGATCCGTCCTACGATGAGATGCAGGCCGGCCGGGAAGGCGTGATTTCTCTGTCTTATGTCAATAAGGGCTACACCTCCCTTTACAATATGGAGGCGTCTTTGGAGCTGGAAAATGCGGACGCCGTGGAAAAGACCGTCTACGCAGGCAACGTGGAATCCGGCAAAACAGGTACGCTGGATTTCCTGGTCACGCCGCAGATGGACGGGGAGTATACAGGAAAGGTGACCCTGACTTATGAGGACGCAGCACAGAATCCGGTGTCCGTGGTGGTGCCGCTTAAGTTTTACTCCTCCATGGCCTACGTGGAAGAAGATTTCTTCTTTGATGAGGAAGAGCTGGATAACTTAGAGACGGAAGAGGCGGGATTTCCGCTGATCCCTGTACTGGCAGCAGCCGGTGCGGCAGTCATCATCGCGCTGATCACGGTGATCGCGGTCCGCAGAAAGAAAAAGGCCGTTTCCCCGGAGGCGGATCTTCCCGAAGACTGGTTTAAAGATGAACCGAAGAAATAAACGAAACCGGAGGATAGAACCATGAAACTGCAGGATATCATAAAGCAGGGCGTCAAGAATCTCCTCCGTCACAGAGGGCGGACCATGCTCACGGTGCTGGGCGTGATCGTAGGATGCTGTTCGGTGGTGATCATGATCTCCATCGGGATCGGGATGAGGATCTCTTCCGAAGCGACGCTTGCACAGATGGGCGACCTGAATAAGATCGAAGTGTATGTAAAAGACAAGGAGATCGCCAAACTGGATGACCAGGCAGTTGCCCGAATCAGGGCTATCGAGCATGCAGATGTCGTGATCCCGAAGATCAGGGCGGAAGTGCCGGCAAGACTTCTGGCCGGCGCGGGAAACCGGTATACGGCGGAGTATATCACGCTGATCGGTGAGGATCTGGACCTTGCCAGACAGGAAGGCTATGAACTGGCGGAAGGAGACTGGGAGAGCCTGAAAAAAGGCGAGGCCCTGGCAGGGCAGTACCTGGCGTACGCATTTGCCGATACCAAAAGACCGGAAGGCCATAACCGGGTCGACCGGTATGAATATTATGACTGGCAAACGGATTCCTATGAGAATCTTCCCGACAGCTACGTGAATCTTCTGACAGAGCCCATGACTTTGGTGATCGGCGACGAGCCGGGGACCCAGGACGCCAGGTACGTTACAAAAAGCCTGAAGGTCGGGGCGGTCATGAAAGAAGACTACAACAGAGGGTACGAGACCAGTGAAGGGCTCCTCGTGGATGCGGATGTTCTGAAGGCGCTCCTTTCGGATTACAACAAACTGTCCGGCAATCGAAAAGCATCGGAGACCGAATATTCCGAGATCATCGTCAAGGTGGACCACATCTCCGACGTGGAATCCGTGGAAAAGGAGATCCGAAAGCTGGGCTTTACCACATTTTCCATGGACAGCATCCGAAAGCCCATGGAACAGGATATGCAGCAGAAGCAAATGCTTCTGGGATGCGTCGGAGCCGTCTCCTTGTTTGTCGCGGCGCTGGGGATCGCCAATACCATGATCATGGCGATCTCGGAGCGGGTCCGGGAGATCGGCGTCATGAAATCCCTGGGATGCTTTCTCCGGGATATCCGCAAGCTCTTCCTTCTGGAAGCAGGCTGCATCGGACTGCTGGGCGGCGTGATCGGGATCGGGCTCAGCTACGGCATTTCCACGATCATGAACGCAGCTGGGACGGGAACCATGTTTGGAAATGAATACGACTATCTGATCGATTCTTCCACCATGAATATTTCTGTGATCCCCTGGTGGCTGGCGGTATTTGCGGTACTGTTCTCCATCCTGGTGGGAGTCGTCGCGGGACTGTATCCAGCAGAAAAAGCCGTGCGGATCCCGGCGCTGGACGCCATCCGTCACGAATAGAGCGGCGCGCTGCAGATTGCCTTGCGCAGCACCGCCGGTCAGGCGCTGCAGAACTTTTCAGGTTTGGCAGCAAAAAATGCAGAAAAAAACAACTTTGGCAGCGAAATTGGCTGAAAATAGCCTGAAAACGCTGCCAAAGTTGAATTTTTTTGCAGATCGCAATTTGTTTAGCAGATCATAGTTCTTATTTGAACAGATAATCCAGTTTCTTGCTCATCTTGGCGATCTCGGCACTGACGGCTTCGCCGACGCCCGGGAACGCGGTGAGCGGAGTTCCGGCGGTCAGGCACGGAATGAAGCTGTGGCATCCGCACTTGGTGCAGGCGCGCTCTACTTCCTGTGCCACCAGTTCCGGCGTCCAGTCCGGAAGATCCAGCAGCTTGGTCTCGATCTCGCCCATGAAGGTGATCTGTCCGCCGTATTTCTCGATCAGTTCCGGAATGTTGTTGGTAGGAGTCGGGCCCTGCCAGATATCGATGCCCATCTCGATCATGGACGGTACCAACGTTGCGGAGTAGGCATCGTTGTGATGGATGATCAGGACGTTATGATCTTTGTAGTATTTGTAGATCTTCTTGTAAGCCGGGGTGATGAATTCATCAAACATAGCCGGTGACAGGAAGGTGGTCTTAAGGCTTCCCCAGTCGTCATGATGAAGGACTGCGTCGATGCCGACACGCTCGATCATGACCTTGGCGTATTCCAGTTCCACATCCACGATGAAATCGATCAGGGCCTGCACCTCTTCCGGCTCTTCATAGAAAGCGGCCATGGCATCTTCCATGCCCATCAGGTTGTGAAGACGTTCGAACACGCCCTGGGGATGAAGAGCGCATACATACTGATTTTCCCTGTCTGTGCCGGCAGCCATGCCGTTTAACATTCCCCAGTATCCGGGATCTTCCGGAACCACAGGCCTCTTGATGATCTCTCTCCACTGGGTGATATCCTTCACCAGTCTGTGGGCATCATCGTGTACCGGGTAAGCACCCATCTGTCCTACCGGGAAATCCCAGAAAACACCATACATATCATATCCCGAATTGCCCGGGGCCAGGGGATAATCTCCCATATAGTAGCTTGCCGGGAACAGGCAGTTTACAAATTCCCATCCGTTTACGAAACGATCCGGGTGGCCGTCTTTTTTCATGGTCTCCCGCAGGTTTTCTTTTACTGTTAACATTTACAGATCCTCCTCCTATGATGTTATTGCAAAGTTAGCTGCCCAAAATGGCAGGCGATATTTCTATAGTCTAATAATATCCCCGAAGACATCCTATTGTAAATGCTACATTCTATTGACATTTTCCTGCCTTATTCGTACACTTTGTAGGAAGAGGTGATGAGATGAAACTTTCGTTGGCGCTGATTGCGGAACGGCTGAAAACAGGCTTGAATCAAGAGAATTCTGAAAACTGCTCTGAGGATTTTTGCTTAGAGCGGGCTGTTTTTTATACCGGAGAGAAGGCCTTTGAGTCCAACACATTATATATATCCAGAGCGGAAGATCTGAAAAATGAACCGGAGCTTCCGGGCAGCAGCGCCGTCATTTTTACCGGGCAGAAACTGCCGTTCGAACCGGATAACAGATACCTGGCAGCGAAAGGCGTGGATATCCTGAAGCTGGGAAATGCGGTGCTGGAGATCTTTCGGCTGTTTCACCAATGGGAACAGGAACTGGAGAGCACAGATGAAAGCGAAGGCCTGGAAGAGATGTTCCGGGAAATACTGGAGTGCTCATCCCCTGTCTTTGAAAACGGCCTGTGTCTGATGGATTCCTCTTTCCGGATTCTGGCGCAGACAGAGATCAACAGACGGCACGGAGGTTATGAAAAGATCACGGACTTCTATGACCCCGGCGATGTGGCCCCGGATATCATGAGCATGCTGCGGGCGGACAAGGGCTATCAGAAGATCACGGAGGGGGAAGAGGTGCTCCTGATGGAAGATACCGTTTTGCCCTACCGTACGCTGAACCGGAATATTTATGTGAACGGGACATTTGCCTTTCGTCTGGTGGCCACGGAATGCATCCGGCCATTCCGCAGATCGGATGAAACGCTGCTGCAGATCCTGGCAGAGCATATTGTCCGCATCTCCGGACGCATGGCAGGATCCGCCGAGGTCCGGCATATGCCCCTGACCGGGATCCTGACCGACATCATCCGCCGGGATATTATCAACAAAGCGGCTCTGGATATGGAACTGAGGGGCATCGGGTGGAAGCATTCCGACCGGTTCTGCGTCCTGTGCATGAGGGCGGGACAGTCTGCCCGGGCAGACAATACGGAGCAGTATTACTGCATGGAACTGATGAAGGAATTTCCGGCCTGCTTCGCATTTCCGGCGGACCAGAATATGGCTGTGATTTTTAACGAAAGCGTGTATTCCGGAACATTGTCGGATTTTTTCCGGGAGCTGGCTGTTTTCATCCGGGAAAATAATTTCCGCGCCGGGACCAGCAACCCCTTCCAGGACTTGTATCGTCTTCGCAAATATTACCGCCAGGCGGAAATCGTCCTGGACATCGGGACTATGGAAAATCCTTCCGAGTGGCGGCACAGCTTCGGAGATTATGTACTGAATTATATTTACAGCATGGCCACCAGCGAATTTGAAAAAGAAGAGCTGTATTCCCCGGTTTACTGG
>JAFWOB010000162.1 GCA_017510065.1 Parasporobacterium sp. | reverse complement strand
TCCCACAGTTTTAAGTACTGGTCCTCCGGACATTCTGCCAGTGCCCTGACTGTTGGCAGTGCTTTTAAAAACCGCTCATAATATGGCTTTACGTCCTCCACTCGGGTCTGCTGCAGCATGATCTCCGAGATCCAAGTATGATAAGCAGAAGGTTTCCTCCTCCACGGAAGATCCCTTGCATTCTCTGCAAACCACGCCTTCAGCGGCGCTACCAATGGGTAAAGATCAAATTCCTGCAACATAGGGGAATTATAGCATTATTCAGAGAAGATGACAAAAAGAGCCGATTATCCGATCAGCAGACTGCGGATCTGGTCGTTCTCCGGATCTACGATGGCCGGAATGCCTAGATAAGCAGCATTTGATGCAATCGTATGGAACGCTTCCGCATCATTTGCCAAAACAGTGCTATCCAGCATGATCAGTCTGCATCCGTTTGCCACAAGCTCTTTCATCTCAACTTCTCCATTTCCTTGATAGGCATTGGCTGCAGGGATGGTAATAATGATGGCTTCCTTTTCAATACCTGCCGGGAGCATCTCTTCCGCTCCGGATGGCACCAGCAGATACTTTACGATCGGTTTCTGATACAGTTTTTCCTGTGCGTCTTCCACAGAAATAGCGCGGGTAGTGACACCGATGTCTGCCTCATTGATATCCCTGTCCATCATCCGCTCTTCCAGCAGATAAATGCCATACTCATAGGTGAAAAGTGTGCACCGTTCTGTCTCGATCGATGCTTCCGGGGATGCCTCCGGGACACCCGGGATCAGCGGCGTCGTTTCATCCATCTGGGCTTTGATCAGCGCATAAGGATCTTTCCTTGGTGTCGCTGTTCCCTCTGAATAAATGAAAATAGTATATTCAATTTCATGTGCCTCCGACATCTTGGTCGTCTCAGCATAAATAGTAAAGTTCTCATTCAGCAGAACAGGGATCTCTGCGTAAGATGTATCTCCGTCATGTTCACAGTTATATTGATTCTCACCGACTCGAATATAGGTATAGGCGTCGCTGTCAAATACGATCGTCGCAAAAGCGGCATCATTGCGCCAGACAATGTTTTTGCAGGAGATACCAACCTTTCCGGTACCGCCGCTGAAAGAAAATTTATCCGGCATTACGCCAGCCTCCTGTGAGCTGCCGCTGTCGATGCTGCTTTCTTTTTCACTGCCGTCATTCCCTTTATCTTTTCCGCATCCTGCTGCCAAGACCAGGCAGAATACCAACGCTAATATCAAAGCAAGTTTTTTCATTTGTCATCCTCCATCATGGCACGGATCTGTTCCGTCACCTTCCGTGCCTCGCTGTGATCTTTCCCGCTGGCTGTGATGCCGATCACGACATTGTCTTTCTGCACAACGCCCGGAAAATAAAAATCACAAAGTTCTTTCTCATGGCTGACATTCATAAGGATCTTTTTCTTTTTACAGAGAGCTCCGATCCGGGTATTCAGCTCTTTATCATTCGTAACAGCAAGGACCATGTCTGCGCCATCCAGATCGGATGACTCAAACGGCCTTTGCTCGATCACAAGCGCTCCTCCCGATGATGCTGCCATCTCCGTGATCTCAGAAGAAACCTCCGGTGCGATCACTTTCATGTCCCCTACAAAAGGAAGAAGGGATTTCACACGGCGAGCCGCGATCTTCCCTGCGCCAATTACAATAATACTCTTTTTTGTCAGATCCACAAACAGTGGAAAGTACAATTCCTCACGCATAACTATTGTTTCCTTTTTTTCTTCAGGATCAGATTCAGTACAAATCCAACCACCAGAATGGCGGCCGCAATGATCAGCACCTTCTTGGCTGCTTCCTGCGGGATCTTGCCCTTGGATCCGACCGTCATGGAATAAAACGTCAGTTCATAGCGGATCTCAACCGGATCTCCCATGGCCGTTGTATCTGCGATCACCGGGAATGCCTCATCCATCACAACGATCGGAATCTCAAAAGTGGAGTTGCCTCCGTCCTTTGTCAGGTTGTAAAACTTCTGATCACCGATGATCATATAATCATAATATGCACTGCTCCAGAGAAGCCTTGCATAAGCTTTTCCGTCACGCACAAAAAGCCACGTCGGAGAACTGATGCTGGCCCGTCCGCTACCGCCGATCATATTCACCTCAATGGAAAATTCGCCGTCCGGATAATTGATATCCACCGGGACTGGCGTTCCTTCCCAGAGAACGGCATTATCTTTTACCTGATCCGGATCGGCATCCGGATCTTCTTCATTCGGATTTGGCAGCGAATCGATCATCTCCGATGCCTTTGCGGAATCGATGCCGTAAGCTTTCAGCGCATCCTCGATTAAAGCATAATCCGGCAGCTCAATCAAGAGGGCTCCTTCCGGCAGCGATGATGCATCCAGCACGATCTTCCGGTCATACCATTTTTTCCGTGCCTTGCTGTAGGCTGCGCAGTCGATCTCTTTATCCAGTGCTTCCACCGGAATGGTAAATACCGTCTGGTTATTGACTTCCTTAAAATCGATCCACTCGGATTTCTTTGCCGCAATCGCCTCTTTTGCCGTCCCCATGAAGACATTCAGATAACTCATACTCGGAATGGTGATCTTTGCCGTCATCTGTCCATCTTTCACCGTCAGCTCTGCTTTTGCGATCTTAAAGTACGCAGAGTTGGAAGAACCTTCGATCTCATAGGTTCCTTCCTTGATATCCTGTGCATAGACCGGAGACATACCATATTTTCCTGCATGCCGCCCGCGGATCCATTGCTGGATGCTTTTCACATGATTCCAGTATGCCTCATCATCGGCGGAATCATCGTCAGCTCCATCCGCAGGATCGGTCGTCACCGCGCCTGCATTATCACCGTCCGGGTTTTCTTCCGTCTCTGCAATAACAGATGTTCCATTTGTATCATCTGCAAACGAAGGCACGACAAAAAGAGACAGGAGCAGTCCCATCAGGATCAGTGAAAGTCCTATTCTTTTTGCCAGCTTCGTTTTACTCATTTGCTTCCTATCAAGCCCTTTGTTTTATGCTTCTTTCGCGTGCTGCACATAGAGCGCGCGGATCTCTTTATATTCTCCCAGACCTTTGATGATGCACTCCACCTCTGGTCCTTCTTTTGCAATCTGGTTCTTCCAGGAGTCTTCTTCATCGCCGGCCATATCATTGTTGGCGTGATCGCCTGCCACTACCAGGAGCGGTG
>JAFWOB010000161.1 GCA_017510065.1 Parasporobacterium sp. | reverse complement strand
TAATGAATTGCAGGCGCATATAGAAGATCAGGCAGCGGCATATGAAAATAGCGGCTGCTCACCGGAAGAAGCGGCCCTGATGGCCGTAAAGGAGATGGGGGATCCGGTGCAGGTCGGAATGGAGCTGGACCGGCTTCACCGCCCGCAATTTCCAACAGGGATGGTCTGTTTCATAATGCTCATCAGTTTGATCAGCATCATGGTCCAGTATAACAGGACACATGCAGTATTTGTTTTAGCCGGCATAGGCTGTATGTTGGGGATCTGTCTTCTGGATTATACGATTGTAGGGAAATATGGAAGGTTCATTGCAGGCGCTTTTCTGGCGGTATTGATTATCGCCTGGAAATGCAGCCATCTGACGATAAACGGAGCTTCCAGATGGATCCAGATCGGACCGGCAGCCATGGATGGAAGTGTTCTGGGGCTGCTATATCTGCCTCTTTTTGGCGGCATTCTGTATGCGTATCGGGGGCAGGGGTACAGATGTATCTTCAAGATACTGATTTGGATGCTGCTGCCGGTATTGTGGGTACTTCGGATGCCTGCATTATCCATGGCTCTGATCATGTTGCTGGCTGAGACGTGCATGTTTGGAACTGCATTGAAAGACGGATGGTATCACGTTAGCGCGGGAAAAACATTTCTTGTAACTATCATCTGTCCTTCTATAGCTGGATTGGTATGTATTCTGCGAGTTTTTTGCCTGGCGGATTATCAGAAGGCTCGGCTTTTAGCCTGGATTACCCGCAGCGGCCCGGAAAGCTATCTGTTTCATTCGCTCCATATGGTCTTTTCTCAGGCCAAGCTTTTTGGGCTGAGTCAGAGCGCCATGCAGTCACTGAAAACCATCCCAGAGGTAAAGCGGGATTATGTACTGATTTATATGGCAGCCAGGTTTGGCATTGTCCCTGTTATTCTTTTTTTGATGATGATAGGACTTTTATTCTGTTGGATGTACCGAGTAATCAGGAAGCAAAAAAACTGCCTTGGTATGATGGTGGGAACCGGAAGTATTACTGTGATTACATTGCAGTTCATTTTGAACATAACCATGCTTTTGGGATGGGTTCCGATGATGAACTTCAGTATCCCGTTTCTGTCATACACAGGAAGCGGAACGCTTGTGACCTATATTATGACAGGATTGGTTCTTAGCATTTATCGGAACAAAAGCATTGTAAGAGATCCGAAACCGATAAGAATTGTTAGGAGAAGGCAATATATTTCAGCTGATTGACGCTGCTGTCGGGTATATCATAAAAAATATCCGCTGGCGGGTCGAAATGGAGGGCGACGGGATCCACCGGATGGAGATTCCGGAAATTCCGGTCGATGCGATGCGAGAGGCTGTGATCAACAGTTTTGCCCACGCCCGCTATGATCTTCCTGTTCAGCACGAAATTGACATCTTCTCCGACAGGATCAGCATTGTGAATCCCGGATCGTTTGCGAACGAGTTTGAACCGATCGATTTTGTAAGCCGCGATATTCATTCTTTCCTGCGTAATGAGACGATCGCCCGGGTGCTCTATCTGTGTAAGGATGTTGAGACCTTTGGCTCCGGTATCCGGAAAATCAATTCGCTATGCAACACAGCAGG
>JAFWOB010000160.1 GCA_017510065.1 Parasporobacterium sp. | reverse complement strand
TTTTTATAAAATATTGTATACTTCTTTCCACAGAGAACATCCTCCTTTGCGTTTATTTTTTTTGTGTGGTAACAAAATTTTATCACAAAAGAGATGTTCTCTTTTTCTTTTTTATTTTCCCGAGTAAAACTTTACGCTAGCTACAAAACGCAACAAAAAACAACTGCCCGAAGGCAGCTGTTTTTTGTTTTGGTTTAAAAAATGTAACAAGCATCAGAATACCCGTACAATCTTCAGGATATTGCCGCCGGAATACATGTTCCTGCAGGTAACACCAATTCCCGGCCAGGAATCATAGATCATGCCGTTTCCTGCATAAATGGCTACATGATTGATGGAACTTCCGCCATAGAAGATCAGGTCACCCGGCTGTGCGTAGGAAACAGCCACACCCATCTGCCAGTCATTGCCCAGATAGTTGGAAGTGTACTCGTATACCACTCTGGCATGGTCAATGATATTGGTATCCGGATTGATGCCCGCCGAATACAGGCACTGGTAGATCAGACCGGAGCAGTCCACATAGGTACCCGGAGTTCCGGAAGCACCGTCTGCAAATCCGGTACCTGCCCACGCATATTCCTGCGCAGTACTCAGCATGGCATTGACATAAGTATCGCGGCTGCTGCCGTACGCATATACCTTAAGATCTGTCACATAAGATCCCAGGTTGTACCACTCATCTTCAGAATATCCCATGGCTTTCCATGTAACGAGCCCCACAACGCCGTCAGCACTGATGCCCTGATCCGCCTGGAACTGTTTGACTGCCCATACGGTATTGTCATCATAACGGTTGTAATTATAGTAATCCCAGGACAGATATCCGGCATTTGCCAAATAGCTGTTTACATACATAACTTTCAAGCCGATGCTGTAATTGCTGCCGCCGCTCAGATTGTAGCCGCCGCTGGGCAGATCGATCTGTGTCTCTATGTTATAATAGCCGGACGTCTCCGTTACATTTCCTTTGCTGATATTGAACGTCCTGATTCCAAGATACTGGGTTCCGTCCACTCTGAAATCCAGTGCCGTACCAGCCTCAGTTTCGGTAAAATACCATACCTCGCCCTGTCCGCTGCTTTCCGCGGCGCCCTGCACATTGACTCCGTCAGCGGAAGAACTTGTGCTCAGATACATGCCATTGGCATTGATCACTTGAAATCCGCCGTCTTCCAGCTTTACGATCTTCCATTTCTGTGTCTGGGAACTGCTGTCCGCATAAGACTGCTGCACATTTCCGTCTACCATATCCAGGACTTTCCAGGACCGCAGATTACGGATGTAATAGTATTCCCCTCCGGCACTCTGCATCACCCATTTCTGTGCGCCGGAATCATTACCTGTATACATCTGCACATTGGCACCGGCATAAACAGAAGCGTCTGTCAGATCCAGCACTGTGTTTCCCAGAGCTGTTTTAATAATATAGGTACCGCCGTACCCCACCGTGACCATGCTGCTGTATTCCGCTGCACTGATCGGATCACTAAACAGTGCTTCCGTTGTCACTTTGCCGCAGGCCCCATCCTGGGTAATGCCGTTGGCTTTCTGGAAGGCCTTCACCGCCTGGACGGTATAATTTCCATAGCCTCCGTCCGGAGTCACATTCAGATATCCCAGATCCTGCAGCAGTTTCTGAAGAGCCAGCACTGCCCTGCCTCCGGAACCCTTGGAAAGCGTACTGAACTGTACATCCCCCCGATAGATCGCATTGACAGTTGCGACATCTGCCAGTCCTGTTATTGCAAGCCCGGCGTACATCTGAAACTTTTTGACTGCCCGCTGGGAGTATCCGCCGAAAATCCCGTCCGGAGTTACACTCAGAAAGCCAAGGTCTGTTAACTGCTGCTGCAGCACTTTCACAGCATTGCCGCTGCTGCCGTATCCCAGGGGCTCAAACAAGATCGGATTATCAGCCATCTGCGCTGTAGTCCAGTTGCCGACGCCTCCGTCAGGGGAAGCAAGTCCCGCCTGTGCCTGATAAGCCTTTACCGCTGCGGCAGAATAGTTACCGAAAATCCCATCCGGGTTGCACGGAAGAAATCCGGCTCCAAACAGAAATTGCTGAATATTATAAACGGCCGTTCCAGACATGCCTTTCCATAAAGTCTGGTATGCGGCAGGAGTTCCTTCGTACAAAACAGTGAGAGTCGCCTTGTCTGCTTCTCCTGTGACGGAAAGACCGTTGAACAGCTGAAATCTCTTGACTGCCATCAGGGACTGTCCGCCGAAGATTCCATCCGGAACGGCATACAGATAGTTCAGTTCCTTTAAAGCTTTCTGCATTTTCAGGACATCTGATCCTGTCATGCCATAGGAGAGAGTCTCCCTGTCTTCCTGCGCTTCCAGTTCTTCTGTTTCCGTATCCTGCAGTTCCTCCTGCAGTTCATCGGCGGTCCCGGTCTGCTCTTCCGAGACAATCTCTTCAGAAAGGACAGTCTCCTCTTCCGGTTCTTCTTCGATGACTGTTTCCGTATCTTCGATCTCCTCGCTGATCGAAACCGGTTCTTCCTCAGGCACCGAAGTTTCTTCCGCTGGTTCTTCCGTGGAAATCTCTGTCGGCTCCTCAGTTGTAACTTCCGTCGGTTCTTCTGTGGAAATCTCTGTTGGCTCCTCAGTTGTAACTTCCGTTGGTTCTTCTGTCAGCTCTTGCGTTGTCTCTTGTGTTGGTTCTTCGTCTGACAGTTCTTCCTGATCCGGAACAGTATCGATTTCTTCCCCCTCCAGTGCAGGCTGTTCTTCCTGTATCAGCAATACTGCAGGCTGTTCCTGCCCAGGATCAGACACTGCTTCCTCTGCAGCCGCTGTCTGCGAGAACAGCAGACCGACACACATGACCGCCAGCAGAAAAGCGACAGCTTTCCGACTGAATGCAACCCATTTGCTACTTGTCATTTTTTCTGTGCGTTTCATAATCCAACTCCCTTTTTTATAGAGATTATCTGGGGCGTATACTATACACCGAATGATTCCGATAGTCTGCGTAATCCGTATAGAACCTGTCCTTGATCGACACTTCTTCCCTGTTTTTTCCCAGCACCTCTCTGGCAAACAGTTCCGAAAACACTTTTGCGCTCTCCCCATTCAAATGAGTCTCATCCCGGAAAGAAGTCCTGTCATCAAACAGATCCGCATTTCCTTTATACAGATTAAAATCATAGTATTCTACATCATATTCCTCTGCCATCTGCGTGATCTCTTCCCAGAAGCGGTCTACACCTGGGTTATACCAGCTGAACATCTCTGAAGAAGGAACTGTCGTCATGATGACTCGCACATCCGTTTCACTGAGCAGGTCAAGCATATCCCGAAGTGCTGCCTGATTATAAGACATACGGTCTTCAAAATAGATTGCTTTCCGCGTACGCAGGGAAATTTCTTCTTCATCTGCGAAAAGGTCTGTTGTTTTTTCTGCATAGCCGCTGTATGCCATCTCCTGGTAAATCCCGTAATTCCCATGCAGGATATGGTTCCAGGCATCATAGCTGAGGTCAGCAGCCGCTCCCCAGATCATCCCGAAGTCATACCATGGAATCCTGGCAAGCTGCGTTGTATAAACCCACGCGCTTTCTGCCGAAACCATTCTGGGGATGATCCAGATGCTGTTGTTGGAAGACCAGGTAGGAAGCTGCATCGCATTAAAGGAGTCGTAACAGACGTCCAGCACCACCGTATCAGGATGATATCGACGAAGCGCGCCTTTCAGCAGTTCATATCGTCCCGGAATGGCAGCCGGCCCGGAAGACAGGTTGATCACGGAGCAGCCCGTATTTTCTTTCAATACAGCGGCATTCATCCCCCACTTTGTCTCCGAACTGCCAATGATCAGTGTATCATAGTCCTTCATTTTGACTCGTTCAAACGGCAGGATAATGATACCGATAAAGACTGCCGCGCACACAAAGAACAACGCCACGGCGATCACGGCTTTCAAAGGATCCGATATTCTCTTTTCGGTCTGTTTTTCTTCGTTCATTCTATATTAAGTTCAGCATTTCCGCCTTCTCAGGCGTTTTTTGCTGTCATCAGAAATTCGCGTACATGAAATCCCCGCTGTCTGTCCGTACGCCAAAACTGATAGCGATCACAAAAGCCAGCGCCACCAGAGCAATCCGGACGATCATGGGCAGCCTGTTAAAATAATCCCGGACAGGACGTTTTCTCTGGATCAGGTCCGTGACAAAGATCAGCACGATCATGGCAGCCATAAAGCAGAGATTGATCATATCTCCGTTATAAGGGAACCAGCCTTCAAAACTATAGGGGAAGAACCAGCCCACAAAGATACTTCGGATCAGCATCAATCCATCCTTCAGCGTTCCTACTTCCGGCAGTACCTTGATGAAGGAGATCAGCACAAAGGTTCTGGCAACGGTAAACAATTTCCACAGCCAACCCGTTTCTTTTACATGGAGTTTCTTCCGGCACCAGCCGTAAAACGGATCCAGCCATACCTGCAGGATCAGGAAGAAACCGTTCACCAGTCCCCAGACAATATAAGCCCAGGTAGCCCCATGCCACAGGCCGGTCACAAACCAGGTCACGAGCAGGGCGATGGTGGAAGGTACGGCATCACCGATCCGTTTTCCTGCCTTGTTCTTAATGGACTTGGCGATCTTCCGGGAAGATTTGGACATGGCAATGGGATAATAGATATAGTTTTTAAACCAGGCTCCCAGCGTGATATGCCATCTGCGCCAGTATTCTGCAATAGATTTGGAAAAATACGGGCGTTCAAAGTTTTCCGCCAGTCTGATCCCCAGCACTTCACAAAGACCGCAGACCATATCCATGTACCCGGAGAAATCCGCATAAATATTGATACTGTAGATAAAGACGCCGATAAGGACTGCCGCCCCATAATACATGTCATAATATGTAAATATGACTTTCACGCAGTGTGCTGCCACATCGGCACATACTGCTTTCTTTAAAAATCCCCAGGCGAACCGCTGTATGCCCCTGGCAAAGCGGTTATATTCAAACCTGTGCTCTGCATAGAGTTCCCGGCTCAGCTGCCGGTAATCGCTGATAGGCCCCTGGATGATCTGAGGGAAAAAGCTGGTGAACAGAAGCAGTTTCGGATAGTTTTTCTGTGCCTGTGTTTTCTCCCAATATACATCGATAAGATATCCCATGGTCTGGAAGGTATAAAAACTGATGCCCAGAGGAACCACCAGACTCACATAACCCATGGGATCAGCGTCTCCTGCTTGCAGAATCCTGTTCAGCTGTTCAATGAAAAAGTTCAGATATTTGAAAAAGCACAGCAGACCGAAATTCAAGATCAGCGTAACCGTCAGGATCAGACGCTTCCGAAGCTTTCGTTTCTGTTTCTCGATCTGCTTGTTATGGGAAACATTTTCAATCCACCGGGCCGCTCCATAGGAGGAAACGGAGGTAAAAAGGATATAAAAAATATTCTTCCATCCGGTCATCAGATAGAAAAATAAGCTTCCTGCCAGCAGTACCCACCATTGAAACTTTCTGGGCAAGGCAAAATACAATATAATAAGAACCGCCGCAAAGGCGAAAAATTTCAGACTTGTCAGGGCCATAGCGGTTTTATTCTAATAAAAAAAAGGCAGATATGCAAGCAGCATTCGCTGCTCTTTTTTAACAGATCCTACAAGATATGTTCTTTGAATTTTCACAGGTTTCCTCTATAATAGTCAACATGAATAATGTATTAGCGATTGTTGTAACCTATAACCGGCTGGAAATGCTGAAAAGCTGTGTGGAGTGTCTGAAGTCCCAGACTTTCCCCTGCGATATCCTGATCGTGGATAATGCCAGCACTGACGGCACCCGTGCCTGGGCAGCAGGCCTTAACAGCAGGGAAGCCCGGCAGATCATCAAGGGAGAACGTCCGGAAAGCGTCCCTGATACCGATACGGTAGCCATCACTGCCACCATGCTCTGGGATGAGAATTCCATGCACCATGTGATCTATGAAAACACCGGTGCCAACCTGGGCGGGGCAGGCGGATTCAACTATGGAATGCGCCGCAGCGTAGAACTGGGCTATACCTATGCCTGGGTCATGGATGACGATGCTTTTGCACAGCCTGACTGTTTGGAAAAACTCATGCAGGAAGCTCTCAGGCTGGGGGATTTCGGCTTTCTTGCCAGCGCTGTACTGTGGAAGGACGGCTCTTTGTGCCGTATGAACTGGCAGCGCAAATACCCGACGCCGAAAAAACGCAGCGAACGGCATCTTTTGGAATCGGATCTTGCCAGGGATCTGGTCCGGATCCAGTCCGCCACATTTGTCTCTGCACTGTTTCCCACGAAGGTCATCTGTCAGGCAGGTCTTCCCATAAGGGAGTTTTTCATCTGGTGTGACGATATAGAGTTCACCCGGAGGATCACCTTGCAGCATGGACTTCCCGCCTATGTGGTGACAGCCAGCCGGATCACCCATCAGATCAAAAACAATGAAGGCACCAATCTGGCCATGGACGATGCAGAACGGATCGACCGTTATAACTATGCCTTCCGAAACGAAAACTACATGTACCGCCAGTACGGCTTGAAAGGCTTTTGCTACTATCTGGTGGTAATCGGATACAATACTTTGAAGGTCCTGACCAAATCCCGGGATCACAAACTGAAAAGGCTTCGGGTCATATACCGGAACCTGTTCCGCGGACTGGCCTTCAATCCGAAAATTGAATACCCGAAAAAAATCACCCGCCTGTAATTCCAACAAGCGGGTGCTTTTTTCAGCCCGGTCCTTCGAATTCTACCACACATATACATCCTGTCCCTGTATGAACAGGTTGGAATCGTAGAAACAGTTCGAGGGTTTCAGATTCGCGCCTCTGCAGTAATGGATTCCGGCAGTCGGATATTTGAGTGCCAGATAAGTTGCTCTCAAAGCATCTGCGGAAGCATTTTTATACCTTGCCTTTTGTTTTGCGACCGTATAGTAGCTTCCCCAGGTCGCGATCTTCTTCAGGACATCTTCGCCTCTTCCATAAAGGCCGTCATTGATTCCATTGATCAGCACACAGGCAGACAGATATGCCATATAATCTTCCCCGAGCAAATGGTAAGCCTCTCCTTCCACCCAGGATACGATCGCCGTAATCTCATTATCATCAAAGCCCTGTGCTTTTGCTTCCTTTTGTACCATCTTCTTTGTAACGGTCCCGGTAACAGAAGCATTATAACGATCAAACTGGTATGTATAGGTAAACGAGATCCCATTGTCATCGTACTCGCTCAGATTGACGGTGCCGTCTTTGGAAATCGCCCGAACCGTATAGGAATACCGGTTGCCTGATTCAACATCCGTATCGATATAAAAATTGTCTGTCGTGTCTGCCAGGAATTTCCATTCTCCCGCATCGTTCAGCCAGTAGACCCGGTATGCCTGAACGCCTTCCTGGACATCCCAGTTAATCTCCACGCCGCCCGGCGCGTTGGAAATGCCGGTCAGTGTCGGAGGATTGATAAAGGTAAGCACCTTGCCGTTTTTCACATACCACCATCCGGAAGATCCATCAAAGCTGGTCCTTACCAGACAGGTCTTTGATGTATCCACATGGCCTTTGATAAAATACCATGTTTCAGTTCCCACAGTACGAAATCCTGTAAAACTGGCTTCCACATCCTCCGGTACCTTGGGTTCAGCCGGTTTTTCCGGTTCCTGCGTGACTGTCTCACCGGAAGATAAACTGCTGTCCAGTGCAGCCATGGTTACAGGTCCGACAATACCATCCTGCCCGATCTTATGATCCTTCTGAAAGGCAATGACTGCATTATAAGTATAGTTTCCGAAACTTCCGTCCGGGGCCACGGTCAGATATCCCAGAGTTTTCAGTTTCTCCTGCAGGGCTTTGACGTCCTCGCCTGACATTCCCCTGGACAGATTTCTGGATGGGGTATCCGTACCGGTAGAGCTGCTTTGTGTATTACCAGGATTGTCATCCTGCGTACTTGTGTCATCGTCTGATCCCGTTCCCTGGGCATTATTCAAAGCAGCTGTAGTAATGGGACCTACAATTCCATCCGCTCCGATCCCGGCTTTCTGCTGAAAAGCGATGACGGCTGCCTGCGTGTAATTCCCGAAAATCCCGTCCGGAATCACCTGCAGATAGCCAAGCTGTGTAAGCCTTTCCTGTAAGGCCTTGACATCATCGCCTGTCATTCCCTTGGACAGATTCCTGGAGGTAGTTACACTGCCCGTGGGCCTGTCTGTTGTATCTGTATCTGCAGAAGATGTATCTCCGGAGTCATCATCCGCCGGAGATCCCGGCTCGGCATTCTCAAGGGCTGCCCATGTAAGGGGTCCTACAATCCCATCCGCCGTCAGGTTGTTGGCATTCTGAAAGGCGATCACAGCCGCTTCTGTATAACGTCCGAAGATCCCGTCCGGTGTTGCTGTCAGATAGTTAAGTTCTCGCAGTCTTTCCTGGAGTGCCTTGACATCCTCTCCACTCTTTCCTTTATAAAGGGTAAATGAACCACTTCCTGTACTGCCGGTATTACCGCCTGCTCCTCCTTCGGTATTGCTTCCGGAACCGTTGAAATGATTCCGCACTTCATCTGCGGTGATCCCATACAGTACAGACAGAGTAACCGGACCGGCTATCGCGTCCGCGCCGATCCCCCGATCCTGCTGGAAAGAAATCAGCGCTTCCTTTGTGTATAAACCGAAGATCCCATCCGGTGTCGCTTCCAGATACCCCAGTTCCTGAAGGGTCTGCTGCAGAGAAAGGACCGCATCTCCGGACATTCCGTAAGAGAGATTACCATCAGGCAATACATATGCAAGCGTCTCTCCTGCAGGCAATATGACCGATGTGAATACCAGTGCTGCAAGCAGCGGAACCGTGAACCATTTTTTTAATCGTTTCATCTCTATCCCTCAAAAAAACTCTTTGACAATTGCAGTGTAATATTACATTTGTTTTACTATTATTAAATATTTGTTAATTTTCTCATTTTTGCATGAATTTGTCAATCTTATCGCCTGTAGCCCTGGTTTATCCTCGGTGATTCCTGGGCTTTCGGCATCGCCAAACAGGTATTATGACCGAATTGAAAATAGTCGACTATCCGCAAATTCGGCACTTGATGGAAATAAGAATAGTTGACTATACACAAAACAAGCTTATGGCAAAATTGAGAATAGTAGACTACTCTCAAAATCAGCATATGGCAAAATTAAGGATAGTTGGCTATTCTTAAAATCAACACATGTCAAAAATAAGGATAGTCGACCCTTCTCAAAACCAACGTCCTGCAGAAATAAGGATAGTCGACCCTCCTCAAAACCAATATATGACAAAAAGGGATGCCGCTTGGGCATCCCTTCAGTTTCGTTCAATCTTCTTCTTTGATCCGTTGGATCATGTTCCAGATGGCATCCACCGAATTGAAGTTCTCAGCTTCCATCCATTTTGCAGTCACTTCGATCCCGAAAGCATCGGAAATCTCCGTAACCAGTGTCACAATCTCAAAGGAATCCAGTCGTTTGCCGTCGATCAGGTCTGTTACATTTGCGTAATCGATCGAAGGATCGATCTCGTCCAGTATTCTGAGCAGTTCTTCCATAATCTTCTCTCTTTCTTTAGTAGGAAACCACCTTGGTATTCAGCGGTACATTGTCATAGATCCACTCGGCATTGTCCGTATACAGTCTCACACATCCGTGAGAAGCATTGTAGCCCATGGATGCATCCATAATATCCCAGGTTCCCTGGTAATATATGATGCTGTGGAAGAAGTATTCCGGATACCACATGGAGGCATAATAGCAGGTATACCAGACCGGCGTATCCATGTTGCCGTCAAAGGATGGGCTCTTGGCGTAAATGGAAAACTCTCCTGTCACGGTCGGCGTTTCCGACTTGCCGGTCACGCAGTCCCAGTAGAAAATATTTGTCCATTTTCCCTGCTCTCCCTGATAAACACCAACTTTGTTCCACCACTGGTCGATCAGGATCAGGTATTCTGTCTCCGATGAGAAATTCTGCGCGTACTCATCCATCGTCTCATAAGCATGTGGATCCGGAATCTCTTCTCTATGGAAGTTCCAGGACTCTGCAAAGGTGTCATTGTTCCAGTGCATCTTGATGGAGCGCATATTTCTTGCCTGACCGTCTGTCAGGTCCATGACTACAGATACATTCAGGGCACTCCTGATATAATATCCACCATGTTTATGCGGGGCAATGATCCATTTCTGCCAGCTTTCACCATCATAAGGCATCTGGATGATCGACTGGTCATCTGCCGCATAATGGCCTGAAACAGACAGTGCCAGGTCAGAGCCGGCATGTTTGATAATGGCAAACCCGTAATCGTCATAGGAAATATCCCAGGCCTGGCCATCCCCCTGATCAGAGCGGTACAGATACAGGGATTCTCCTTCATAATAGTTGTCATCACCGATACTCATCATCATCCAGTTGCTGAGACCCGAGCTGATATAATAGATGCCGGGCTCAAAGTATTTCTGGATAGCCTGCTCCTGACCGAAATGGAACTTCTGCAGATCCCTTCCGTCGTACGTCCACATCATGATATTGGCATACTGTGTTCCGAACTCATCGTCCACGGTCATAGCGTAGTTTTCATCCAGATAACTGCGGATGGAAAAGGCTCCGTTTCCTTCGTCTTTGATGATCCATTTCTGGTTGTCAGCCACGGTATAGACCGGATCATCCCAGTACTTGTACTGTTCATAATCCGTAACCACTTCTTCCTTGGGCATGACATTAACTCCGTTTCGCAGGTCTCCTGCCAGAGTCAATACTTCATTGGTCCCTTCCAGAGTAAAATAGGCATACCCTTCCAGGTCATAGTTGATTTCAAAATACGGCAGGCTCTCACCGATGATCTCCAACTGCAGGTTCTTTACCGTTCCGCTGCCGTTCTCACCCCAGAAAGTATTGGGATTGATGTCTTCATCGGAAACCAGATGGATATCCTCCGCTTGTACTTCCGGTGCTGCGAAGAACACATAGTTGGAAGTAATATTGTTGATGTAATACTGTCCTTCCTCCAGCAGAGAATCGACCTTTCTCTCCGGAGCGATAGGATCCAGCTGTTTGGTTGCAATCTCGCCGTCTGCTTCCAGCTTCGGTGCTCCGGATGCTTCTGTCATGATCTCAATGTCGCCGATCATGATCTCTCCGGATGCATCGGTCATCACTTCTCCGTCACTGTCTCGATGAACAATGATCGGTCTGGTCTCCCGCTCGCCGTTGGTATCATATTTGCTTTCCCCGGCTGCATAGGTCATCTGTTCTCCGGAATATACAACTCTTTCGCCGTTTTCATCATAAACGATGTCATCGGCTCCGTGAGTTACGAATTCCCCGGCTGCCCTGGTCATGATATCTCCGGACGAATCCTTCATCGGAAGCCCCAGAAGATTCGTAACGGGCTCGCCGCCTGCATATGTCTCGGCAGTTCCGTCAGGAAGGACCGAGACACTACCCGGCGCATAAGTTACCACTTCTCCCAGTGGATAAGTCTCCAGTTCACCGTTAGAATTGATCCTCGGTTCTCCTCCGGTAGCCGTCTCATAGATGGCCATGACCGTCAGAGGCTCTCCGTTTGCCTTCACGGCGGCTCTGCCTTCCGCATCCTTTACCGAGGACGTCGTCAGCATATCTTCTATGGAAACATGGGCTGTCTCCTCTTCTGAGGAAGCATCCCGTCCGAAATATGCCGCAAGGGGATTTACGGCATCCCGGATCGTACATCCGCTCAGCAGCAGGACTGCTGTCAGTCCCAAAACGATCAGCATGGCCGCGGATCCTGCCTGCAGACCCTTACGCTGTCCTTTCTTGATCTTCTCTTTTCTGCCCTTCGGCTCAATCATTTTTTTACCCCGATAATCTATATGAATCGTGTTAATTTACTATATTTTCCGGCAATATGACAATCCAAAATATATTAGCACATGCATTTTTTGAAAACAATTATCATATGTGAACAAAGTATATCATTTTCGTGTATATTCTGTGTTTCTAATTCACCAAAGCAGGGGGTGTATCAAAATCGAGGGTATGCATGATCTTAACCCCTTTTCAGGGAGTGAAATCATGCATACCCTCAAATAAATTACAAAAAATCATGCACAGCGCCGCATTTGATGCAGACTCCGCCGTTTCAGCCAGAAGCTTACTTTTCTTCTGTGACTTCTTCGGCAAAATCCTCTTCTTCGGCTACGAGATCCTGCTCGTCCTCGAACTCGTCGGTTTCATCCACTGCCGGAAGATCTTCTTCCATCAGGTCATCTGTCATCGGCAGATCCTCACTTGCCGGTGCTGCCTCTTGCTTGTCTTTCTGCGCCTGGGCAATCATATCATCTGTATTGAGCTTCACATTTCTGTAACGCTTCATACCGGTTCCTGCAGGGATCAGCTTACCGATGATAACATTTTCCTTCAAGCCGATCAGCGGATCAACTTTACCGTTGATTGCTGCTTCCGTCAGTACCTTGGTGGTCTCCTGGAAGGATGCAGCTGACAGGAAGGAGTTGGTTGCCAGGGATGCCTTGGTAATACCGAGGATGATCTGTTTGCCGGTCGCAGGCTCTTTGCCTTCCGCGATAAGCTGCTTATTGACTTTTTCAAACTCAGTCACGTTGACCGTAGTTCCGGGCAGGAAATAGGAATCTCCCACTTCTTCGATCCTGATCTTCTTCAGCATCTGTCTTACGATCACTTCGATGTGCTTATCGTTGATCTCAACACCCTGGATACGATACACACGCTGCACTTCCTTCATGATATAGTCCTGTACAGCTTTTACATCCAGGATACGCAGAATGTCGTGCGGGTTGATCGGGCCTTCTGTAAGACGTTCGCAGGCTTTGACGTGTACCACCTGTCCCTCCTGGAACTTGGTTGTAGAACCATAGGGGATCAGATATGTCTTCTCCCGTCCGTCTTCCGCTGTCACAACGATCTCTCGCTTATTCTTGTTCAGATGTACTTCCGCATCACCTTCAAAATCAGATACGATAGCAACACCCTTAGGTTTACGTGCTTCGAAAAGTTCTTCAACACGGGGAAGACCCTGTGTAATATCATCACCTGCAACACCGCCGGTATGGAACGTTCTCATCGTCAGCTGAGTACCCGGCTCACCGATGGACTGGGCTGCAATGATTCCGACAGCTTCGCCGACCTGCACTGCCTGACCCGTTGCCATGTTGGCGCCGTAGCACTTGGAGCAGATGCCTGTTTCACTGCGGCAGGTAAGTGCGGTACGGATCTTCACATCCTTGATTCCGGCTGCGATCACCTTGTCAGCTCTGGACGGTGTGATCATGTGGTTTTTCTTAACGATCACATTACCCTGCTCATCTACGATATCCACTGCTGCATAGCGTCCCATGATTCTTTCTCTGAGGGACTCCACTTCTTCCTTGCCGTACATGAACTGGGATACTTCCATGAACGGGATATCCTCCGGATCATCCTCGCAGCAATCCAGCTGATTAATGATCAGTTCCTGAGAAACGTCAACCAGACGTCTGGTCAGGTAACCGGAGTCAGCGGTACGAAGGGCTGTATCGGACAGACCCTTGCGGGCACCATGTGCGGAAATGAAGTACTCCAGAACGTCAAGACCTTCACGGAAGTTGGACTTGATCGGAAGTTCAATGGTACGTCCTGTCGTATCAGCCATCAGACCACGCATACCGGCCAGCTGTTTGATCTGCTGTTCGGAACCACGGGCTCCGGAGTCAGCCATCATGTAAATGTTATTGTATTTGTCCATCGTGTTCATCAGCACTTCGGACACTTCTTTATCTGCTTTCTCCCAGACGGAAACAACAGATTTGTAACGTTCTTCATCGGTCACCAGACCCATACGGAAGTCTTCCTGGATCAGTTCCACCGTTTCCTCGGCACTTCTGATGATCTCTTTCTTTTCTTCCGGAACGGTCATATCTGCGATGGATACGGTAAAGGCGGCTTTAGTCGCATACCGGTAACCCATACTCTTGATATTGTCAAGCACTTCCGCGGTCACGGTCGCGCCATGGATGTTGATAACCTTCTCCAGAATCTTCTTAAGGGTTTTCTTCTTGACCAGTTCGTCAATCTCCAGTTTCAGATAATCTTCATCCGTTACACGCGCAACGAATCCCAGATCCTGCGGGATGATCTCGTTGAACAGGAGACGTCCCAGGGAGGTATCGATCACACCTTTGATCTCTCTTCCGTCCGGTGTCTTTCTGACAATACGGACCTTGATCTTGCTCTGCAGCGTGATCTGATGGTTTTCATATGCCATGATCGCTTCGTTCAGGCTCTTGAAAGCTCTTCCCTCACCAATCTCGCCGTCACGCTGCTGGGTCAGGTAGTAGATACCAAGGACCATATCCTGAGACGGAACTGCCACAGGCGCGCCATCAGAGGGCTTGAGCAGGTTGTTGGGAGACAGCATCAGGAACCGGCATTCTGCCTGTGCTTCTGCAGACAGCGGCAGATGGGCTGCCATCTGGTCGCCGTCGAAGTCAGCGTTGTAAGCGGTACATACCAGCGGATGCAGACGGATCGCGCGGCCTTCCACCAGCTTCGGCTCAAATGCCTGGATGCCCAGTCTGTGCAGCGTAGGAGCACGGTTCAGCATGACAGGATGCTCCTGGATAACCTCCTCCAGCACATCCCAGACTTCATTCTGAAGCTTTTCGACCATCTTCTTGGCTTGCTTGATATTGTTGGCTTTTTCATAATCACAGAGCTTCTTCATAACGAAGGGCTTGAACAGTTCTACTGCCATTTCCTTCGGAAGACCACACTGATAGAGCTTCAGTTCGGGACCAACCACGATAACGGAACGTCCGGAATAATCAACACGCTTGCCCAGCAGGTTCTGACGGAAACGTCCCTGCTTACCTTTCAGCATATCGGAAAGAGATTTCAGGGAACGGTTGCCAGGTCCTGTAACAGGACGGCCTCTTCTGCCGTTGTCGATCAGCGCGTCGACTGCTTCCTGCAGCATTCTTTTTTCATTTCTGACAATGATCTCCGGTGCGCCGAGATCCAGAAGACGGCGCAGACGGTTATTGCGGTTGATGATCCTTCTGTACAGATCGTTCAGGTCGGAGGTTGCGAACCTGCCACCATCCAGCTGTACCATAGGTCTTAAATCGGGCGGGATAACCGGAATGACCTTCAGGATCATCCATTCCGGACGGTTGCCGGATTTACGGAATGCTTCGACAACTTCCAGTCTCTTGATGATCTTGGCTTTTTTCTGGCCGGTTGCGGTATCCAGTGCTTCCCTTAATTCATCTGCCAGCTGCTCAACATCGATGGAGGAAAGGATCTCGTCGATCGCTTCCGCACCCATTCCGATCCTGGCTGTACGGAACAGATCACCGTACTCTTCCCTGGCATCCTGCAGGTCCTTTTCGGTCAGGATCTGCTTGTATTCCAGACTGGTCTCGCCCGGATCAAGCACGATATAATTAGCGAAATAAAGAACTTTCTCCAGTACCTTCGGAGACATATCCAGGATAAGGCCCATACGGGACGGGATACCCTTGAAATACCAGATGTGGGAAACCGGGGCTGCCAGCTCAATGCTGCCCATCCGCTCACGACGGACAGAAGCCTTGGTTACTTCAACACCGCAGCGGTCGCAGACCATTCCCTTGAATCTGATCTTTTTGTATTTTCCACAATGACATTCCCAGTCCTTACTGGGTCCGAAGATCCTTTCACAGAAGAGACCGTCTTTTTCCGGCTTCAGGGTCCGGTAGTTGATCGTCTCCGGCTTGGTAACCTCGCCATGGGACCATTCCCTGATCTTGTCGGGGCTGGCCAGGCCGATTCTGATCTTATCGAACGTCATTGACGCATATCCTTCTTTCGTAATCTGTGTCATCTTCTGTCCTCCTACTCTTCATCATCCGCAAAATCATCGTCTACATAATTATCGTTGGTATATGCATCCTCGATGATGTTTTCTGCCTGCCCTTTGATCTCATCATACTGGGAAAGAGAAAATCCTGCGCTGCCGAAATTCTCTTTGCTCCTTGAGAAGCTTGATCCCGACAGGATCGCATTGATGTTGGTCTCACCGTAATCCACGGACTCCAGCATCTTGATCTCCTGATCATCCTCGTCGAGTACCTTGATATCAAGAGCCAGAGACTGCAGTTCCTTCACAAGCACTTTGAAGGATTCAGGTGTGCCTGCTTCCGGAATATTCTCACCCTTGATGATCGCTTCATAGGTCTTCACACGGCCGACCACATCGTCGGACTTGACCGTCAGGATCTCCTGCAGTGTATAGGAAGCACCGTATGCCTCAAGGGCCCAGACTTCCATTTCACCGAAACGCTGTCCGCCGAACTGTGCCTTGCCACCCAGCGGCTGCTGGGTTACCAGGGAGTACGGTCCCGTGGAACGGGCATGGATCTTGTCATCTACCAGATGATGGAGCTTCAGGTAATGCATGTGTCCGATGGTGACCGGAGCGTCAAAATATTCTCCTGTACGTCCGTCACGCAGCCTTACCTTACCGTCTCTGTTGATCGGAACTCCTTTATATTCCGCTCTGTGGTCCAGATTGGTCTCCAGGAATTTCAGAACATTCGGATCCAGAGTATCTTTGTATTTCTGTTTGAAATCATCCCATTCCCCGTTGACATAGTCATTGGCCAGATCCAGGGTGTCCATGATATCATCTTCATTTGCTCCGTCAAATACCGGTGTGGCAACCTTAAAGCCCAGTGCTTTGGCTGCCAGGGAGAGATGCGTCTCAAGAACCTGACCGATATTCATACGGCTGGGAACGCCCAACGGGTTCAGCACGATGTCCAGAGGACGTCCATTCGGCAGGAACGGCATATCTTCGATCGGAAGCACACGGGATACAACACCCTTGTTGCCGTGACGACCAGCCATCTTATCACCGACAGAGATCTTTCTCTTCTGGGCAATGTAGACACGGACGGTCTGGTTCACGCCCGGGCTCAGCTCATCGCCTGCTTCACGGGTAAATACCTTGGCATCCACAACAATACCGTAGGCACCATGAGGTACTTTCAGGGACGTATCTCTGACTTCTCTTGCTTTCTCGCCGAAGATGGCTCTTAACAGTCTTTCTTCCGGTGTGAGTTCTGTCTCGCCCTTCGGTGTAACCTTGCCCACCAGGATATCTCCGGCTCTTACTTCCGCACCGATACGAATGATGCCTCTCTCATCCAGATCCTTCAGCGCATCATCGCCGACGCCGGGAACGTCTCTGGTAATCTCTTCCGGTCCCAGCTTGGTGTCTCTGGCTTCCGTTTCATAACGTTCGATATGGATGGAGGTATAAACATCATCCCTGACCAGTCTTTCACTCAGAAGAACTGCATCCTCGTAGTTATAACCTTCCCAGGTCATGAATCCGATCAACGGGTTTTTACCCAGGGCAATCTCACCGCCGGAGGTGCTGGCACCGTCTGCGATCACCTGTCCTTTCTTGACCTTCTCGCCTTTGTCCACGACAGGTCTCTGGTTGTAGCAGTTGGACTGGTTGGACCGTGCAAACTTGGAAAGTTTGTAAAGATCGTATCCGCCTTCCTTCGTCCGGATGCCGATTTCCAGAGCTGTCACATGTTCTACCGTACCATCGTTCTTGGCCAGGATACAAACACCGGAGTCTTTGGCGGTCTTGGCTTCCATTCCGGTTCCGACGATCGGAGCCTCGGTGGTAAGCAGCGGAACTGCCTGACGCTGCATGTTGGAACCCATCAGGGCACGGTTGGCATCGTCGTTTTCCAGGAACGGGATCATGGAAGTAGCAGCGGAGAAAACCATTCTCGGAGAAACGTCCATCAGATCGATCTCGGTCTTGTCATACTCGGATGTTTCTTCTTTGAAACGTCCGGCAACTGTATTACGTATAAAGTGTCCCTCGCTGTCCAGCTGCGCATTAGCCTGGGCCACTTTGTATTTATCTTCTTCATCAGCCGTAAGATACACGACTTCGTCGGTGACTCTCGGATTTTCCGGATCAGACTTATCCACGACTCTGTACGGAGCTTCCACAAAACCGTACTTGTTGACTCTTGCATAAGAAGCCAGAGAGTTGATAAGACCGATGTTCGGACCTTCAGGAGTCTCTACCGGGCACATACGTCCATAGTGAGTATAATGTACGTCACGTACCTCAAATCCGGCACGGTCTCTGGAAAGACCGCCGGGTCCCAAGGCACTTAAACGTCTCTTGTGGGTCAGTTCGCTTAAGGGGTTACACTGATCCATAAACTGGGACAGCTGGGAAGATCCGAAGAATTCTCTGACTGCAGCCGTAACCGGTTTGATATTGATCAGGGACAGCGGTGTAATGCTGTCGATATCCTGGGTCTGCATTCTTTCATGAACCACACGCTCCATTCTGGACAGACCGACCCGGTACTGGTTCTGCAGCAGTTCACCGACGGAACGGATCCTTCTGTTGCCCAGGTGGTCGATATCATCGATGTTGCCCATGCCGGAATCCAGATTCAGACCATAGCTGATGCTGGCGAAGATATCTTCCTTTGTGATATGTTTCGGGATCAGCTCATGGATTCTCTTATGGATTGCTTCTTTTCTGTCAGCTTTGCTCTTATTCTCAGTAATGATCTCCAGGAGGACCGGATAGTAGACTTCATTTTCCGTCAGTCCCAGTTCCTTCTTGTCTGCTGCCGTCAGTTTGACGTAGCTGTCGATGTCGACCATCAGGTTGGAGAGTACCTTGACTGCTCTGTCTTCCCCTTTCACAAGAACAACAGATACGCCGGCGTTCTGGATATCTTCACACATTTCAGGTGTGACCACATCGCCTGCCTTGGCAATGATCTCGCCGGTAAACTGATCGATCACATCCTCCGCCAGTTCGCGGTCAATGATCCTGTTCCTGTATGCCAGTTTCTTATTGAATTTATAACGGCCGACCTTGGCAAGGTCATAACGTTTGGGATCAAAGAACATGGAGTTGATAAGCTGCTCAGCATTTTCCACCTGCAGCGGCTCACCCGGTCTTAACTTTTTGTACAGTTCCAGGATACCTTCCTTATAGTTTCTGGAAGGATCCTTGCTGAAGCAGGCCAGGAGCTTTGGCTCCTCGCCGAACATATCCAGGATCTCCTCATTGGTTCCGACGCCCATCGCCCTTATAAGGACTGTAACAGGAACTTTACGTGCCTTGTCAGCATGCACGTAATAGACGTCGTTGGAGTCTGTTTCGTACTCAAACCAGGCTCCTCTGTTGGGGATGACATTGCAGGCATATAATTCCTTGCCGAGTTTATCATGGCTGAGGGTGAAATAAATACCGGGAGAACGAACAAGCTGGGAAACGATAACACGCTCCGCGCCGTTGATCACAAAGGTACCGGTATCTGTCATCAGAGGCATATCGCCCATAAAGATCTCACGCTCAACAATCTCGCCGGTCTCTTTATTGTTCAGTCTGACAACAACATTCAAAGGAGCTGCGTATGTCGCATCCCTTTCCTTGCATTCCTCAATGGTATATCTGATGCTGTCTCTTGCGATCTCGAAATCCACAAAATCCAGGCTCATGGACTGGTTGTAGTCTTCGATCGGAGAAATATCATTAAATACTTCTCGCAATCCGTCGTTCAGAAACCACTCGTAGGAAGCTTTCTGGATCTCGATCAGATTGGGCATTTCCAGGACTTCCTGCTGCCTGGCATAGCTCATTCTGATTCCTTTACCATATTTCACAGGACGAATTCTGTTTTTCTCCATTAATTCCTCTCCTTCATAAAGAATACCAGCGTTTTTAAGCGTACAAAAAGCCCACTATTTCATAATAGTGCAACGTATAAGATAACAAAATTGCCAATGTTTGTCAAATGTTTTTGTAAGATTTTTTTATTTTTTTGATCGGATATTCCCTTCATGCAAAAAGCCCTGCGGATGAGTATGTCATCTGCAGGGCTCTGAAAAACGATTCCGTAACCGAAATTATTTTGCAACAGCCTTAGCGCCTTCAGCAGTCAGTTTTTCGATCAGGTCATCAGCCTCAGCCTTGGTGATGCCTTCCTTGATGATGGACGGAGCGGAGTCAACCAGTTCCTTAGCTTCCTTAAGTCCAAGACCAGTGTAGTCACGAACGACTTTGATGATCTTAACTTTGTTCGGGCCGATTTCGGACAGTTCAACGTCGAATTCGGTCTTCTCTTCTACTTCTTCTGCCGGGCCGGCTGCTGCTACAACAACACCTGCTGCTGCAGATACGCCAAACTCTTCTTCACAAGCTTTTACTAATTCATTTAATTCCAGAACAGACAATTCTTTGATCGCTGCAATAAATTCTTCTGTGGTTAATTTTGCCATTATTAAATCCTCCTGTTAATATTCAGTGTTCAGTATCTTTCGATGATCGTTTCGATTACTCAGCCGCGGGAGCTTCAGCCGGAGCTGCTTCTGCTGCGGGAGCTTCTGCCGGAGCCTCAGCTGCCGGAGCTTCTTCTGCCGGAGCTTCTGCCGGTGTGCAGGCATCTGCACCGCCTGCCTCTGCGATCTGGTTCAGAACGCGGGCCAGGTTGGTGATCGGTGACTTCATGCTGCCGAAGAGTCTTCCGAGAAGGACTTCTCTTGCAGGTACATCTGCAACTTCAAGGATGCCTTTCTCATCAAAGTACGTACCTTCCACAACGCCTGCCTTAACCTGCAGATGTTCTGCAGCCTTGGCAAACTTTGCCAGGATACGGGCCGGTGCAGTTGAATCACCTTCGGTAATAGCGATCGCTGTAGGTCCTTCCAGGTGCTTTGCCAGGTCTGCATAAATGGTATCCTGGATAGCGAAGTTTACCATAGTATTCTTATATACTTTATAAGTAATACCGGCTTCACGGAGCTCTTTACGAAGAGCGGTGTCCTGGGCAACGGTCAGTCCACGGTAATCAACCAGGACTGCAGCAGTCGCATTCTGCAGCTTACCGGAAATTTCCTGTACGATAGGCTGTTTCAGTTCAACTTTTGCCATTATGTTTCCTCCTTGTTAGAATGTTTTGCAGCTAATGCTGCGGTTTGCCGATTCGTCAGAGGATAGTTCATATAGAAACCCTCTGCGCCATAAAGACACAGAGGGTGATGAATCATAACTATTCTGTACTGTTCAATCAATCCTCGGCAGGTTGCATGCGTTACGACGTTCGTCACCTGCTGTCTTCGGCAGTTTTGGATTTTATCATGCATCGGACTCTCTGTCAATCATCCGATGAAATGATCTGTTAAAAATGTTTAGCCGTTGATGATCTTGCCAACGTTCAGCTTAACGCCAGGGCCCATTGTAGATGCCAGTGTAATGCTCTTCAGGTAGGTTCCCTTTAATGCAGCGGGACGAGCCTTGATAATGGCATCGATCAGAGCCTGGAAATTCTCCTGCAGCTTTTCTGTGGAGAAGGAAGCTTTTCCAACCGGAACATGAACGATATTAGCTTTATCCAGTCTGTACTCAATCTTACCGGCTTTCAGTTCCTGAACGGCTTTCGCAACATCCATGGTAACGGTTCCGGCTTTCGGGTTCGGCATGAGACCTCTGGGTCCGAGGATCTTACCAAGACGTCCGACAACACCCATCATATCGGGAGTTGCTACGACCTTGTCGTACTCAAACCAGTTTTCATTCTGGATCTTCGGAATAAGCTCTTCTGCGCCTACGAAATCAGCGCCGGCTTCCTGTGCTTCTCTTTCCTTCTCACCCTTTGCAAATACAAGGACTCTTACGCTCTTGCCTGTTCCGTTGGGCAGTACGACTGCTCCACGGATCTGCTGATCCGCATGACGTCCGTCGCAGCCTGTTCTGATATGAACTTCCACTGTCTCATCAAACTTTGCGGTTGCATTCTCTTTTACCAGAGCCAGAGCATCTGCAACATCGTACAGCTGTGCGCGGTCAACCTTCTTGGCTGCCTCATTGTACTTCTTACCGTGTTTCATAATATTTACCTCCTGTGGTGTGTCGGCTTTTCGCCTCCCACTAATTATAAACTGTGCTTATAGATCATAAATCCTGCCTGTCATGCAGGGATCTTCATGATATCGATCAGTCGCCAACGATAACGCCCATGGATCTGCAGGTTCCTGCGATCATGCTCATGGCTGCTTCCAGAGAAGCTGCGTTCAGGTCAGGCATCTTGGTCTCAGCGATCTGCTGCAGATCTGCCTTGGAGATGGTAGCGACTTTCTTCTTGTTCGGTTCGCCGGATCCGGACTGGATCTTGCAGGCCTTCTTGATCAGGACCGGTGCAGGAGGAGTCTTGGTAATAAAGGTAAAGCTCTTGTCTGCATAAACCGTGATGACGACCGGAATGATCATTCCCATCTGATCTGCGGTACGAGCATTGAACTCCTTGGTGAACTGAACAATATTAACGCCCTTGCTGCCCAGTGCAGGACCAACCGGGGGTGCCGGAGTTGCCTTGCCGGCTTCTATCTGTAATTTGATGTATCCATCGATTTTTTTTGCCATTGTAGTTTCCTACCTTTCCTACAAAATAATGTCAGATTCTTATAATTTCTTAATATCAATAAATCCAATGTCTACAGGTGTTTCACGTCCGAACATATCCACATTGATGGTAACGGTCTGCTTGGACTCGTTGACGGAAGTAACCTTGCCGATGGTTCCTTCCCAGACACCCGAGATTGCTGTGACAAGATCTCCCACCTGGAAAGAAACTTCGATCTTCTCACCGCCGCCCAGCAGCGGGAGCATCTCTTCTTCCGTCAGCGGAACAGGTTTGCTTCCCGGTCCTACGAATCCGGTCACGCCTCTGGTATTGCGCACTACATACCATGTAGTATCGTTCATGACCATGTGAACCAGAACATACCCCGGGAACTGCTTCTTCTGGACCTGTTTGCGGGCACCGTTCTTGATCTCAACAACATCCTGAACCGGAACCGCAACTTCAATGATCTCATCCTGCAGCTTTCTGTTTTCTATGGTTTTCTCAATATTGGCCTTTACCTTATTCTCATATCCGGAATAGGTATGGACAACATACCATTTTGCATCTGCCATACAAACTCCTTTATGCGATCAGGCCAAGAAGCGCCTGAATACCGGTATCCAGGAACTTGATGATGACTCCAAGAATGATCGTAACCACAATGATAAGAGCCGTCTGCTTAACAACGTCATGTCTTGCAGGCCAGATGATCTTCTTGAACTCAGACTTCAGACCTTTCCAGTAGCTGGTTTTGGTGCTCTTAACATTCTCAGCCATTATTTTGTCTCCTTATGTAATGTATGTCTCTGGCAAAATCTGCAGTACTTCTTGGTTTCCATCCTGTCAGGATGATTCTTCTTATCCTTGGTTGTATTATAATTTCTCTGCTTGCACTCTGTGCATGCCAAAGTAATCCTTGTTCTCATGTTTTTTCTCCATTTTATAAAGAGTAGTTAATGATGACGGGATGCGTACCGGATTATGTTTGTGGGGTCCCGCGTCCGGGATATATGATAATTCGGAACACATCAAAAATAGAGGCTTTTACCTCTGCCCGGCTACTATATCATACCCTGTGCCTGCCAGTCAACCGGAAATTAATAAAAACCGCACATCATTTTTGTGCGGTTTTCTGATCATCATTGATTCCTTCCCTGGCTTCTTTCTGAAACAGGATCTTGACCGTCATGACCATACATTTGATATCCAGCCAGATACTGTAATTCTGGATATAGGTCAGGTCCAGACGCAGCTTGTTGTATGGAGTGGAATTGTACCGGCCGTATACCTGGGCATAGCCGGTCAGACCGGCTTTTACTTTAAGTCGGAACTGAAACTCCGGCACATGATTGATATACTCATTGAAAATCTCCGGACGTTCAGGACGCGGACCGACCATGGACATGTCGCCCTTCAGCACATTGAACAGCTGAGGCAGTTCATCCAGATGGGCAGCCCTCAGTACCCTTCCCACTTTTGTGATCCGGGGATCATGCACGGTAGAAAGCTGCGGACCCATTTTTTCCGCATCGACCCGCATACTCCGGAACTTGATGATCTTAAACACTTTGCCGCCGATCGTCAGCCGGTCCTGCCGGTAAAAAGCAGGACCGCCGTCTCCGATCCGGATCGCAGCGGCAATGAGGATCATCAGCCAGGAAGTAAGTACGATCAGTACAAAGGATACAACAATATCCATCGCCCGTTTGAAGATCCGCTGATCCTGTGCAAGACCATAGTTTTTGGAAATATATGCCACATTGTCAAACAGGTGGATCTGGTCGGAACTGGACACAATGATATCCGTAATTTTCGGCAGCATATAGATGCGCTTGTCGATGGCATAACAGTATTTCAGGATATCATTTCTGGTCTCGGCAGGAAGATCGGAAATCAGGATCGCATCATGATCCGCGATCCGCTCCGTCAGTTTTTCCATGCCTTCGCTGACGCTGATCACTTCTGTGATCACGTATCGTTCGCTTCTCTCATTAACATGCAGCACCAGTTCCTTCAGGGAATAGTCCCCATGGATCAGCAGAAGGCTGTGCGGCGGGAAGATCACATTGTTAAGTGCTTTAACGCCGAATACCCACACAACAGAAAGCACAATCTCCACAGCCCACAGGATCAGGAGCGGCGTCATATCAGGGTAATGCCGCAGCAGGGCTACGAGGATAAAATACGTGACCAGATTGGCTACAAAGGTATTGAACACATTGGAAAAGATCATGTCCACCCGGCGCGCCACGGCGACATGAAAGATCCCGAAGATCTTTCCGAAAACAAGCAGCAAAATAGGATACATTGCGACCATGGCCCAATTACCACGGCGGAAAAACGGGATCAGAACCACGCTTTCATACAATGTATTCCACAGATAACTGTATAATGCTGTAAAAACGGCAAGAAGAATGATCACCTCAAAAAAGATGACCATTCTCTTATATCTGTCACGTTTCACTTCTCAGTACCGTACCCGTCAGGATTGTTGCTCTGCCATCTCCAGGTGTCCTCGCACATTCTGTCCAGATCATACTCTGCTTTCCAGTGAAGTTCCTGGGAAGCTTTTGCAGGATCCGCATAGCATACATCGATATCGCCGGGACGTCTTGCTTCTATTACATAAGGAAGATCCTTCCCGCAGGCTTTTGAGAAAGCATGAATAATATCCAGAACACTGTATCCGTTTCCTGTTCCCAGATTGTATACTTCCAGTCCCGGAGCTTCACAGATCTTTTCAATTGCCTTTACATGACCCTTTGCCAGGTCCACAACATGGATATAATCCCTGACACCGGTTCCATCCGGGGTATCATAATCATTACCGAAAACATGTACGATATCCAGTCTTCCTACCGCTACTTTGGCAATATAAGGAAGCAGGTTGTTGGGGATCCCGTCAGGATCTTCTCCGATCAGGCCGCTTTCATGGGCACCGATGGGATTAAAATACCGAAGGAGAATGATGTTCCAGGAGTTATCTGATACATACAGATCCCCCAGGATCTTCTCAATCATCAATTTGGTCCGGCCGTATGGATTGGTTGCGCTCAGCGGAAAATCTTCTCTGATCGGTACTGTTTCCGGTTTGCCGTATACCGTTGCAGAAGAGGAAAAGACAATATTCTTACAGCCGGCCTTTCCCATGGCACGCAGAAGGGTCAGAGTACCGTTTATATTATTATCGTAGTAAGCCAGCGGGATCCTGACACTTTCTCCAACCGCCTTGAGTCCTGCAAAGTGAATCACAGCATCGGGTTTTTCCTCTGAAAAGATCCGGTCAAGCGCTTCCTCATCCCGGATGTCCGCCTGATAGAACGCGGCTTTTTTCCCTGTGATCTTTTCTACTCTCCGGATCGATTCCTCGGAGGAATTGCAGAGATTATCCACAATAACGGTTTCATATCCTGCTTCCAGGAGTTCAAGAACTGTATGACTTCCAATATAACCTGTTCCGCCTGTTACCAAAATCTTCATCTCATATCTCCCTTTTCTGTAATACTTTATCTTCAGCCGGCAGTACTCGCCGGGCCAATTACACGGCATATATTATTCTGCTGCTTCCGGTTCAATCCGGACCGTCACCGTGACGGTCGGAGACTCTCCGTATACCACCATATTTTCCGGAAGGAACGGCGTCACATCCACTTCTGTTTCCACATCCTCCTGCACTCCCCATACATTGATCAGGTCAGAGGGGATCTCCACCATCTCCAGAGTGTCGATCTCCGAAAGAGGCCCTTTCACCGCGATCATATCCTGGGACAGTTCGATTCCTGTGACCAGATAGCCTTCTGCGGGTTCTCCTACTACAGTGACCGACAACGGAACATTCTTCCGGCCGGAGACCTTGAACTCCACATTGATCCCGGAGACATCCAGGGACATATCTGGAGTTTCCTTCACCAAAGCTCCCTCCTTATCCCGGATGGAAGGCGTCAGGGGTATGGTGCAGTCCTCAGTAATATCCGCGTAGTTGACGGTAACAACTGCTTTTTCAGCACTTTCCGTGATAGACTGCGGCGCACTCAGCGTCACCTTCTTCGGAGATACATTAGCTTCTTCGATCACAATATTATCCAGGGGATTACCCATATATTCCAGTTCCACAGGGATCTGTCTGGAATCCATTTCTTCCAGACTGATGATCATGGAGGTGTCCCTGGTCGTCATACTGATCTGGTTGCTGTAACGGATCTTATCTCCCTTAAGAGCCACTTTGATGGGAACGGCATTGGTAATGGACAGTTCCTCGAAATCCGCTGTCACGGTAAAATCTTTGGCGGTCAGGGAAGAGATAATGCTTCTCTTGCCGGTCAGGATGATACTTGTCACATCGCCGGAGGAGATCGTATAAACATGATCTCCGTCCAATACCAGGTTCTCATTTACCACCTGGACCGGGATATTGCTGATCGTACGGGTATATTCCGGGTCGGTTATGTTCAGGATCACAAGCCACAGCAGGAAAGAAAAAACGACTGCCAGGATCTTATAGCCGATATTATTGATGATGTATTTCCGGAGAATCCTTCGCAGTTTCATCCGCTTTGTCTCCTTTCCTGAATTTATCGAACCAGCTGATCGCCGGCTGGTCATTCTGCACGGAAGTGAGGCGGTTCCTGAGTTCGCCGATCTCAATATTCTCGATCAGGACGCCGGAAACCGAGATGGATATATTGCCGGTTTCTTCTGATACAACGATCGTAAACGCATCGCTGACCTCACTGATCCCAAGTGCTGCCCTGTGCCGGGTGCCGTATTTTTTGTTCAGGGCTCTGCTGGCAGAGAGCGGGAAATAACAGGTTGCCGCAGCGATCTTATCTCCACGGATGATCACCGCTCCGTCATGAAGGGGCGTCTTGTCCACAAAGATATTGACCAGCAGCTGGCTGGAGATCTCGGCATTCAGCTCAATGCCTGTACGGATATATTCTCCCAGGGAAATGCTCTGCTCAATGCTGATCAGTGCACCGGTCCGGTTCCGGCTCATTTCCTGGACTGCCTTTACGATCTCCTCCAGAGTTTTTTCGGAGAAACGCTCCCCGACGGTATTGATGGACATGACCTTCTTGAACAGGAGTCTTCCGCCCAGCTGTTCCAGCGCGCGTCTCAGCTCCGGCTGGAAGATAATCAGGATCGCGATGATACCCACACTGATAGTATTGGAAAGAATCCACACGATGGTAGAAAAGTTGAAGATATACGCCAGCAGCAGGATCGCCAGGATCATGATAATGCCCTTGGCCAGAGTCCATGCACTGGTCCGCTTCAGCCAGATAATGACGTAGTAAAACGCAACGGCGATGATCACCATTTCTATAATATCAATGACACTGATCGAAGGAATGGAGAAATATTCATGAAAATAGGAAACGATATTCTGCCAGAAGGTCATCCCTTTTCCTCCTTCTCCTTACGCGGTACCGAACGTTTTCTGGCATAGATCCTCTTGATCTTGACAGATTTCTTGGAAACGGAAACCTTCGGAACGGCGCGCACAAAATACTTATATTCCTCATCTTCAAATTCCAGCAGCTCCGTCCGGCTGTAATCCAGCGGAAGCAGAAGGTCCGAGATCACGATCGCCAGGATGCAGGTCAGGACGCTCCCGAACACGATCCAGAACAGTTTATTATAGGTCATGGACTCACACAGCAGATTGCTGACCAGGATCAGGATCAGATAAATGCCCGTTCCGATCGAAACAGCCATATAACTGGATTTGTTGATGTTGATCTTCTTCAGATAATAGACAGCAAAAAAAGCAATCAGAACGCAGGCCATGGTATACCACATTTCCCGATAGGAAAACAGTCCCGACAACGCCATGGAGATCTTTGTGAGTTCTGTGTTGTCTGCGGCTCCCATAAATACGGCCGTGTTCATCTGCATATAATGAATAAAATAGTAAAACAGAAGGCCCAGCAAAGAACTGATCACGGATCCCACCCCTGCAGTCACAGCCAGCACCGCCGGCACCAGGAAGGGAAGCCTTATGATGCAGAACAGCGGCACCAGCACGATAGCATAGCCGGTCCTTTCATCAAACCGGAAATAGATCAGGTACATGATCACAAACAGAATGCAGGCCAGTACCCCCAGTCCGGTGGACAGGGAGAAGATCTGCACAATGGCATAGGCAACCAGGGCCATCGTCATGAGCTTGATCGGCACAAAAGAACAAACCGCCGCAAACAGGATGACAAAGAACACATTGGACAGGATCGGATTAAAGCCGATATTGGCCCGCAGCAGAAAAAGCACCACAATGGACAGGACAAACTTAATGATCAGTCCTGACAGAGTCGGATGCTTCTGGTAATAGTCATCTATTCTGTTCTTTATTTCATAAAGGAATCTCATGATCTTCCGGTCAGGAATCCTGTTCCCTTCTAATCTTGTCCAGGCGGTTTACAACGGCAGTGTAACCGCACAGGATACTTCTTTTCTTATGATATAAATATTGAAAAAGCCGTTGGGACAGCAGGCTGTATAGGAACGCAAACACCACAAGAGACGCTGCAAAGATACCTGTTACAGCGACCGTTCCGAGCTGCTGCGTCATGTTGTCAAACCAATCCCGGAACAGCAGCACGGCAAGAAGAAGCAGCAGCATAAAAAGCAGTCCTCCGCACAGTGCGCCGAGTCCCAGGCTTTTCCACAGCGGCATATCCTCACATTGTTTTTTCAATTTCAGCACTTCCCTGCCCTCACCGTCTTCAAATACAAGCTTTCTGGACATGGCCAGTACTTTGCGTTGGTTTACCATACGACCTGATTTAGCTATTTATTGTATTTATTTTGCGTAGATCATGTAAAGCAGCCAGTTGCTGAACCTGCAGGGGAGCAGTCTCATGATAACGCAGAACAGTTTATACACCGTACCGATCGCATAAAGCGGTTTGACGTTCTTCTTCAAAGCAAGGCCCGCAATATACGTTCCTGCCTGCGCCGGACTCATGCCGCTTCGTTCATCCTTCTCCATCACTTTTACGGATCGGCTGATCCGCCCGCCGTATTCCCGGTCACCTGCAGCGGATTTTGCCCGTGCATCTGTAAAGCCGCTGGCGATATCGCCCGGCTGGACAGCGCAGACCTGTATCCCATAGGGACGAACTTCATTTGCCAGAGCTGTTGCATAGGCATTAATGGCAGATTTGGATACCGAATAAAAAGTCTGGAACGGGATCGGGATGGCGCCTGCCACGGAACTGACGCAGACGATCTTTCCCCGTCTCCGCCTGTGCATAATGGGAAGAACCGCTTTCGTGCAGTTCACTGTTCCGAAGAAATTCACATCCAGCTGTCTTTTAGCATCCTGAAGTTCCGTATATTCCACGGCACCTGAAATCCCAAATCCGGCACAGTTCACCAGAATATCGATATGCTTTTCCTGCTCAAAAACAGCCTGCACCGCTGCCTGCACAGAAGGCTCATCCGTCACATCCACACTGAAGTGTGTGATTCCCGGAACCTCGGTATCCCGACGGCTGAACTCATAGACCGTGATGCCCTGTTCCATAAGGCATCTGGCTGTTTCCCTGCCAATCCCCGATGAACCGCCTGTTACGATCGCTACTGTTCCCATGGTGACTCAAATCCCCCCGAACCGGTTACTGTGCCATGATCTCGGCATTGTCCATTTTCATGACTCTTGCAATAATATCTGCCGCTTCATCGATCAGGGCATCCGTATGGGACGCCATCAGAGTGGTCCTTAACAGGCACTCTCCCGGCGCGCATGCAGGCGGCAGTACGGAATTGACATAAACTCCCTGGTCATACATGCCTTTCTGCTTTATCAGGGTATTTTCCGGTTCATAGGTATAGATCGGAACGATCGGGGTGTATGCCTCGATGATCTGTACATCCCGCTCCTTCAAATCCTTACGGAAGCGTGCGGCATTGCTCTGCAGTTTTTCCGGAAGTTCCGGATGTGCCTCCAGATACCTCAGTGCTGCCAGTGCCACGGCGGTCTGTGCCGGCGGAACACTTGCGGCAAACATATATTCTCTTGCGGTGTGTCTCACATAATCCACGACCTTGTGGGAAGAAACCATGTAACCTCCCAGGGAAGCCAGGGATTTACTAAAAGTTCCCATATAGATATCAACTTTATCTTCCAGCCCGAAATAACTTGCGGTGCCTCTTCCGCCCTCTCCGATCACGCCAAGTCCATGGGCATCGTCAACCATAACCCTTGCGCCGTATTTTTCCGCAAGAGCACAGATCTCAGGCAGTTTGGCGATATCGCCGCCCATACTGAACACGCCGTCCGTGATGATAAGGCATCCTGCCTCTTCCGGGATCTGGGAAAGCTGTCTCTCCAGATCTTCCATATCCGCATGTTTGTAACGGAGCATCTTACCGAAA
Organism: Parasporobacterium sp.; assembly: GCA_017510065.1. Lineage (GTDB taxonomy): Bacteria > Bacillota > Clostridia > Lachnospirales > Lachnospiraceae > RGIG5612. The sequence continues at coordinate 42,050 of JAFWOB010000160.1, read as the reverse complement.
CTCAGTCTGGCTGCATCATAGATTGAAGCATGATCTTCCCTGTCCAGGAGCATATAATCATGCCGCCCTACAACAGAGCTAATAATGCCCAGATTGGACATAAAGCCGGCCGGAAATGTAATACAATCCTCTTTGCGGAGGAATTTTTTGAATTCATCTTCCAGTTCATAATGCATACTCAGAGTTCCGTTCAGGAATCGTGAACCGGAACATCCGGTACCGTATTTTTCCAGAGCCTTGATACCTGCCTCTACGATCTCGGGCTGTACGGTCAAACCCAGATAATTGTTGGAACCCAGCATGATCCGGCGTTTGCCTTCCATGATTACTTCCACATCCTGTCTGCTCTCCAGCGCCCTGAAATAAGGGTAAATACCAGCTGCCCTCAACTCATCCTGTTTCTGCGGTTCAAAGCATTTCCCAAAAATATCTTTCATAATCTGTCCCTTTCGTTTGTTTTTGTGTAAGTGCGAAGGTCTGTCGGGCCATAAAAAATCCTGTGTCTGCAGTCTGCAAAAGGGTTCGGCAGAGCGCACCGCACAAAATAACAAGCTATATTATACTAACATAATGAGCCGTAGTCAAAGAGATAAAAGATAAATATAGGTTATTTAAAAAAATGGTAATATGTTGTATGATGGAACGGAAAATGAACATTCCCATAAGTAGGAGGTATAGTTATGTCAGAACAGATCAAACTTGAATTAGGCGATCCGTTTAAGGATTCCGGCATTGATGAGATCCTTAAAGATGCACCGTCTGCTGCTTCCACTCTTTCGGGCTCTGCAGCAGCTGTTGCAGCAGATGTTGCCGCAGATACTTCGGCCCAGCCTTCTGTTAATTATCTGGAAGATGTAAATCTGACAGAAGAAGAACAGAAGATGGTAGATGAGTTTTCAGAGAAGATCAATCTTCAGGATACCAATGTGATCCTTCAGTACGGCGCAGCCGCCCAGAAGAAGATCGCTGCCTTTTCCGACGCCGCTCTGGAAGGGGTTAAGACCAAGGACCTCGGTACTGTAGGCAATGATGTCGCTGCATTGGTAACAGAGCTGAAAGGATTTGATGTCGATGGCGAAAAGACAAAAGGATTTCTTGGACTTTTCAAGAAAAAGATCAATGATATCAATACCCTGAAAGCCCGTTATGATACCACGGAAGCCAATGTGGACAAGATCGTGGAAGTCCTTGAGAATCATCAGAACCAGCTGCTCACCGACATCGTGATGCTGGACAAAATGTATGATTCCAACCTGAACTATTTCAAAGAACTGACCATGTACATCCTCGCCGGCAAGGCAAAGCTGGAGAAGGAACAGACCACTACCCTGGTGGAACTGCAGAAAGCTGCCCAGGAATCCGGCCTGGCAGAAGATGCCCAGAAAGCAAATGATTTTGCAGCTCTGTGCGATCGCTTTGAGAAAAAACTTCATGATCTGGAGCTTACCCGCACCGTCAGCATGCAGATGGCACCGCAGATCCGTCTGATCCAGAACTCCGATACACTTATGACGGAAAAGATCCAGTCCACGATCAACAACACGATCCCGCTCTGGAAGAACCAGATGGTCCTGGCGCTGGGCATGTCCCATTCCCAGGAAGCCATGAAGGCACAGAAACTGGTCACAGATTTCACCAACGAACTGATCCGCGAGAATGCTGAAAAACTGAAACAAAGCACCATCGAGATTGCAGAAGAAAGTGAAAAAGGCATCGTGGATATCGAATCCGTGAAATATGCCAATGAGCAGCTGATCACCTCTCTCGACGAGGTTGTCCGCATTCAGGAGGAAGGCCGTGAAAAACGCCGCCAGGCAGAAAATGAACTTGGCCAGATCGAAGCGACCCTGAAGCAGAAACTCCTTGACATCCGTAATTCCTCTGCCAATATGGCTGTGAAACCCGACTTTGTAAAAGAAGAAGTGGAAGAAGCAGCGGAAGAAGTATCTGACGCTGCAGAAGCAGCGGAAGATTTCATCGACGACATTACAGAATAATCTAACCTGTTACCTTTTATGGCCGCTGCTGGACCAATCCATGCGGCGGCCATGGAGCATCTGAAGACAAGGATCAAGACTATGAAGAAGAAAAGATCAGGCGGACTGATCGCCGGAATCATTATCATTGTTGCCTGCATCGTGGGACTTTTCCTGGTGGGCGGTCTTACAGCGTCTCTTCTGAAGACACTTCTGACCATCGCGATCATTCTGGTGATCGCTGCAATCCTCCTTTCCATTCTGATCATCGGGCTGGCAAGAAAAGCCGGCAGCCAGAGTGCGGCGCCTGGATCTCAGATTAAACGGGATGAGCCTCTGACAAAAGAACAGGCGGACAGCCTGAATAAAGCAAGTTCTCAGTTGACCAGTATCCGGATGACTCTGTCCAGACTGGAAGACAAAGAGATTGCGGAAGCCGGGATCAAGGCCGTCGGTTCCATCGAAAAGGTCCTTCATGCACTCCGTCAGAAGCCGGAGAAGATCCAGACGACCAGGCAGCTGTTCAACTACTATCTGCCCACCATAGAGAAAGTAGTCACCAGATACCAGAAGATCGAAGCAAGCGGCGTGGACAATCCGGAGATACCGGACAATCTGAAAAACTATTTTCAGAATATTGATGAAGCCATGGAGAATCTCTATGAAGGGCTGTACGATAACGACAAACTGAACGTTGCCGTTGACATGGAGGCCATGACCATTGCCATCAAGCGGGATGGCCTGCTGGATGAAGAGGATTTCAAGAATCTCACGCAGGACGAGACGCTGGAAATGACGCAGCAAACGCCCTGAGCAATCATGATATACTAAAAAAGCCGGTCTGTAACGGGAAAGTGAATAGAATCTGAACTTTCCCATTACAGACCGGCTTTTTTAATTTTATTATGATTGCTCAGCCCATTTGAATAAAAGATGCGGTATTTGATAACGGTCGAGATTGGAATTGGCTCCCAGCACCACCGCCACCAGGATATGGTCTCCGTCCGCAAACGGCACTTTTGCAGCAGCTGCCACGCAGCAGCCTGCCTCATCGGTCGTTCCGGTTTTCAGCCCGATGCAGTTCTCCATATCATATAGAAGGTAGTTTGTATTGTTCAGTGGATAGTCAAAACTTTCCACTTCCATGCTCTTCTGAGAAGTAATGCCGGTCACCTCCGGATATTTCGCAAGAAGCGCGGCACACAGGCGGAACAGATCCGCCGCGCTCATCCGATTCTGTCTCACGGAAGCGATCAGACTATCCGAATAATCCGGAAGTCCACTGGCATTGTAAAAACGGGCTGTTTCCAGTCCCAGAAGTCCTGCGGTTTCATTCATCAGACGAACGAATTCCGTTTCGGACCCTGCTGTATGCTCTGCCACGGCCAACGCTGCTTCATTGCTGGAGGGAAGCAGCATAGCACTGATAAGATCCCGCAAGGATACTTCCTGGCCAGTGTACATAGGCAGTGTCCCATTTCCCGAATCCACCAGACGTCCTACATTTTCAGACAGGACCACTTTGTCATCCAGACCGATCCTTCCTGCTTCGATAGATCTTGCCGCCACCAGATAGGTCATCAGTTTGGACGTACTGGCAATGGCGTCCGGATTGTTTTCCTTACATCCGTAAAGGATCTCCCCTGTGGTGCAATCGCCCAGTACCACCCCGTTGAAGAGATCAAAGTAGCCATCTGCCTCATAGGCAGCCAGATCGATGGTAAATCCCGCCGGATCGATCCTGATCGTATTACCGTTTTCAAACTCCAGGGTAATATCCAGTATCAGCTGCGCATCTACAGGATCCACATAAAGATCCCGGGTAGAACTCAGCTGCATGGAATAAAACCGTGATTCCTGTCCATCGATCATCAGCGGGTTGATCATATAGTCCAGGTATTCGTACTGCGGACGGACTGCTGCTGCCGGTGACTCATAAACCAGCTGATCCTCAGAATTCCACAGACTGCCCAGTTCATCATAATGATCTCCCGGCTGCGTTTCCGCCTCCTCGTCAATCACGACTTCGATTCCGGTATAAGGAATGCCTCTGGTCAACACATAGCTTTCCTGATCTTCCTCCAGGTCAAACTCAAACTGTCCTTCCGTTCCGTTCAGCAAAGCTGCCAGATCCCGCAGGGAAAGATACATCTTATTGTTCCGGTTATTGGTATAGGCGCCGAGAAGCATTTCCCCGCTTTCACTGTACCTCAGCCCCGGACTGTCGGATAAATGCTGCAGTCCCGAATCGATCCGCACCGGAAAATCCACGGCTGTCATCAGTTCTTCCGCAGCAGCTTTTCCCGGGATCAGCTGCAGGAACGCCGCAGATAGGCACAGACATAAGATAGCGCACATCAGATTCCTACCTGCAGATCTTCCCGTTCTTTTTGTTTTTCTCATCATGTTGTCTTTTTCTATCGACTGCATACGTGAAGATCCCGCTTTTTAATAGACAATGTCGCTCTTGACTGATGCGGCCGCTTCTTCCCCTGCCAGTCTTCTGATCAGTTCCAACGCAAAAGGAATGGCTGCTCCAGGAGCTCTGCCAGTGGTGATATTGCCGTCCAGCGTCACCGTTTCTCCGCTCATAACGGCTCCATGCATACCGCCTTCCATTCCCGGATAGCAGGTTGCGTTCTTTCCTTCCAGGAGTCCGAGTCCTGCCAGTACGGTAGGCGCTGCGCAGATTGCCGAAACAAGCTTATCTTTTGCGAATGCAAGACACTGTTTCTGCACCAGCTCACATTTCGCAAGATTCTGGGTGCCTACGCCACCGCCCGGAAGCACGATCATATCCGCAGCTGCATAATCAGCATCCTCTGCCAGTACATCCGCTTTCACGACTACATCATGCGCTCCGTTCACTTCGATCTTTCCCATAATGGAAGCTGTCGTCACATCGATCCCCGCTCTTCTCAGCAGGTCAACACTTGCCAACGCTTCGATCTCTTCAAATCCATCTGCCAGAAATACGATCACTTTTTTCATCATTCTTCTCCTGTCTTTATCGTTCACTTCCTGTTTTCTGTTTCTTAAGTTGTTAGTATACCACATTCTCCCCGGGAGAAAAATGATTCTTTCTACACGCAGAACTCCCAGGGTTTCTGTACATGATGCTCACCGAAGTATGCCTGCAGCAAAATAGGCGGTATGCATGATTTTTCAAAAAAATATGTATCAAATGCGGCGCTATGCATGATTTTCAAAAATCCGCTGCAGCGAAATCAATGCTATGCACGATTTTGACCCCTGTTTCGGAGCAATAATCATGCATAGCATCGGATAAATTACAAAAAGTCATGCATAGCACCACATTTGATGCAGGGCGCCGCGCAAAATCATGCACAGCACCGAAAATGCTGCAGCCGCGGCCGCATAAGAAACGGCTGCGAACGACAACTCGTTCACAGCCGCATTTTTCAGAAAACTACACGGTATCTACCGATCTTCCCGGAAATAGCTGAGACCCAGGGAAGCCGGCGGCTGATTCTCCCTCTTGTTTCGAAGAGAAGTAAAGATCAGCACTATGATGGTGACCACGTAAGGTGCCATCTGGTACAGTTCCTTGATCGCCAGATTGGTTCCTGAAGGAATAAAGATATGCAGGATGTACAATCCGCCGAACAGGATTGATGCCCAGATGCTGTGCGCAGGGCGCCAGATGGTGAAGATAACGAGGGCGATGGCAAGCCAGCCTCTGTCACCAAACGCATCATTGGACCATACGCCGCTTGCGTAATCCATAACATAGTACAGACCGCCAAGTCCGGAAACCATTGCTCCGATGCAAGTCGCAAAATACTTATATCTGGTGACATTAATACCTGCCGCATCTGCCGTAGACGGACTCTCGCCGACAGCACGCAGCTGCAGTCCCAGTTTGGTATGGAAGATCACAACCGATGCAATGATCGCCATGGCAACAGCCGTGTATGCCAGAAAGCTGTAAGACAGGAAGATCTGGCCGAACCATCCGAGGTCCTTGGCAAATGGCAGCTTGGCGCTGAAAAACTGACTGGTCCTTGACAATGCAATGGAAGGAACATCTGCGCCGGACAGCTTGATCAGGGAACCGCCGAAGAAGTTTCCAAAGCCTACGCCAAAAGTGGTCATGGCAAGACCGGTTACGTTCTGGTTCGCACGCAGGGTGACCGTCAGGAAGCAGTAGATCAGGCCCATGATCAGGGAACCCAACAGGCAGCACACCAGGGGGATCAGGATGCCCAGGAAGGCATTCATGTTTTCGATGCCCGTTTTGGTCTCATACAGGAAGGAGCCGATCACGCCGCAGATACCGCCGACATACATAATACCTGCAGTACCGAGGTTCAGGTTGCCGGATTTTTCGGTTATGGTCTCTCCTACTGCACCGAACATCAGGGGGATTCCCTGAGAAACGGCTCTTGGGATAAAGGAAAGTAAGAATCCGAACATCATGCCACCTCCTTATGAGACTTCCTGAAGCTGACTTTATAGTTCAGGAAGAATTCGCATCCGATGATAAAGAACAGGATAATGCCTGTGATGATATCACCATAGGACTGATTGAGGCTGTAGGCAGTAGTAATCTCGCCTGAACCTCTTTGCAGGAACACGATCAGAAAACTGGTCAGGACCATATAGATCGGATTGAACTTGGCAAGCCAGGCCACCATAACGCCCGTGAAGCCGCGGCCGCTCACCAGAGTTGTGGTCAGGGTGTGATCCGTACCGCCTACCAGCAGAAGACCTGCCACGCCGCAGAGAGCGCCGGACAGGACCATGGTCCGGATAATAACCTTGCGGACCTTGATGCCGACGTAACGGGCGGTGGGTTCAGATTCGCCGACAACAGACAGTTCATAGCCATGTTTGGAATATTTCATATAAATAAACATGGCGATTGTCAGCACGGCAACGATAATGATATTCAGCAGGTATTTGGATCCTCCGACCTGGGGAAACCATCCTGCGTTGGTGTTCTGGTTGATGATGCCGATCTTACCGGCTCCCTTGGGAACCTCCCAGACAATGACAAAGAAGGCGACCAGCTGAATGGCCACGTAGTTCATCATCAGGGTAAACAATGTTTCATTGGTATTCCATCTGGCCTTGAACACAGCCGGAATGACTGCCCAGATTGCGCCGCATACAATGGAGACCACCACCATGATCAGGATCAGGAGCCCATTGGGGATCTTGTCTCCCAGAAGGATCATAACCGCAGCTGCTCCGAGCGCACCCATCAGCGCCTGCCCGTCACCGCCCAGATTCCAGAACCTCATCTTAAATGCAGGAGCCAGGGCGATGGAGATACACAAAAGAATCGCAATGTTCTGGCACAGCATCCAGATACGTCTGGTGGTTCCGAAAGTACCATCTATCATGGCGGCATACACCTTGATCGGGTTCAACCCGGTGGTGACCATGGTAATAATACCGCACAGCACAAGCGCCAGGATGATCGCTATGATCCGGATGAGCCAGGCTTTATACCAAACAATATCTTTTCTTCTTGAAATATGTATCAGAGGAATCCTATTCATGTTCCGCTCCTCCCAGTTTTGTCATCATCAGGCCGACCTTCTGTTTGTCGGCTTCCCGGCCGTCCAACTCACCGGATACCTGTCCGTCGCAGAGTACAAGGATCCGGTCACACAACTCCAGAAGCACGTCCAGATCTTCTCCGACATAGATCACTGCTACTCCTCTGGCCTTCTGCTTGTTCACCAGATCATAGATGATATAGGAGGAGTTGATGTCCAGTCCGCGGACTGCATATGCTGTCATCAGCACGGTAGGCGCTGCAGCGATCTCACGTCCTACCAGGACCTTCTGTACATTGCCGCCGGACAGTTTCCGGACAGCAGTACGAATAGAAGGCGTATTGACTTCCAACTCTTTCACCACCTGCTCGGCCAGTTCATAAGGTGCCTTACGATCGGTAAAAAGGCCGCGTCCGTGACGGAAGGACCGCAGCATCATATTGTCCGCCAGGTCCATGTTGCCGACAAGTCCCATGCCCAGCCGGTCTTCCGGAACGAAGGAAAGCGTGATGCCCATATCCGTGATCTTCTTGGGATCCATGCCCACCAGTTCTTCTTCCGTGCCGTCTTCATTGACAAACAGAATGCTGCCGGTTTCGATCTTCTGCAGACCGGCGATAGATTCCAGAAGCTCTTTCTGGCCGTTTCCGGAAATGCCTGCGATGCCCAGGATCTCCCCGGTGCGTGCTGTAAAATTAATATTTTTCAGCTTCTCTACACCATCAGAATCCCTTACCGTCAGATTCTTCACGATGATCTTGTCCTTCGGATCCACCGGGACCTTCCGCTCGATATTGAGGGTCACGGCATGTCCTACCATGGCGTCGGTCAGCTGCTGGGTATCAGCTTCTGAGGTCTTGATATCGCAGATATATCTTCCCTTCCGAAGGATCGCCACACGGTCTGAGATCTCCAGCACCTCGTTCAGTTTGTGCGTAATGATGATAATGGATTTCCCGTCCTGTTTCATATTGCGCAGGACATTAAACAGTTTTTCCGTCTCCTGCGGCGTCAGGACTGCCGTCGGCTCATCCAGGATCAGGATGTCTGCGCCGCGGAACAGGACCTTGACGATCTCTACCGTCTGTTTCTGGGAAACGGACATATTGTAGATCTTCTGGTTCGGGTCCACATCAAAGCCGTATTTGTCGCAGATCTCTCTGATTTTGGCACCCGCCGCCTTCAGATCATACCGACGCTTGTCTTTCAGTCCCAGTACGATATTCTCTGCTGCTGACAATACATCGATCAGTTTGAAATGCTGATGGATCATGCCGATTCCCAGATCATAAGCATCTTTCGGGGAATTAATGGAGACTTCCTTTCCATTGACAAAGATCTGCCCCTCTTCCGGATAATAGATCCCGGCGATGGCATTCATCAGGGTCGTCTTGCCGGATCCGTTTTCTCCCAGCAGGGCAAGGATCTCTCCCTGATACACTTCCAAGGAAACATCTTCATTGGCTGTAATATTGCCAAATCGTTTCGTGATGTGTTTCAGTTCTAAGATTGGGGATTGTTTATCCAATACTGTTCTCCCTCCATTCTTTTTACTGCATCGGGGTCATCCCGCAGGATACTGCCTCACAAGATACAGGAAAACCGGCAATCAGAAGATCTGCCCGTTTTCCTGTATCTTCAAGACCGTAAAAACAAGATTAGGGAGGCTTTCATGGAAAGCCTCCCTGTTCACATTTTTGTTAATTAGAATGCGGTATCAAGCAGTGTGATGCCATCGATCTGAAGATCGAAGTACGGGGCAGAACGGAAATTGGATTCCAGGAAAGCACCGTCGATCACAACTTCTGTATCGCCTTCATAGGCCGGATCAGTGTCAACGTCAGCCATATAGGTCTCAAGTGTAGCGCCTTCAACTGTGAAGGTGGAAGCATCAAATACCTGAAGTTCGCCGGCAAGGAGTTTTGCCTTTGCTTCTTCGATTGCTTCTGCTGTGCCTTCTGCTGCAACAGCATCATTCAGGTCTGTCAGGAGAACGCTTTCGGTCTCGATCGTTCCTGTCCAGTCAGCCGGGATTTCTGAGCCGGCTTCGATGCTGTCCATTACGAAGGTGTAATACGGAGCCCAGTTGATTCTGGAGGAGATGATGTAGGTATTCGGAGCAGCAGCGATGGTGGAGCCGTTGTAGGAAACGTCCGGAACGCCTGCAGCTTCACATGCAGTCGGAGCACCCATGGAGTCTGCATGCTGAGAGATCAGTACGCAGCCATCGTTGATCAGCATCTGTGCGCCTTCTTTTTCCTTTGTCTCATCATACCAGGAACCGGTGAAGGTTACTTCCATGGTAGCGCTCGGGCAGACAGATCTTGCGCCAAGGAAGAAAGAGGTGTATCCGGAGATAACTTCTGCATAGGTGAAAGCTCCGACATAACCCATCTTAGCTTCTTCTTCCGTGATCTTGCCTTCTGCGATCATCTCGTTCAGCTTCATGCCGGCAGCGATACCAGCCATGAAACGTCCTTCATAGATGGAAGCAAATGCATTGTGATAGTTCGGAAGGTTCTCTGTATGAGCCTTTGTGCCGGTTGCATGGCAGAAATGAACTTCAGGAGCTTCCTTTGCTGCTTCGATCATATAGTCTTCATGTCCGAAGCTGTCTGCAAATACAACATTGCAGCCTCTGTCAACCATGTTCATTGCTTCTTCATAGCATTCCTGGCCTTCAGGAATATTGGTGGAGATGTAATAAGTCTCACCTTCCACCAGTCCTCTTGCTTCACATGCTTCCTTGAAAGCATTGATGAAGTTCAGGTCATAAGTGGAGTTTTCATCATGCAGGCAGATCAGACCTGCAACGATGCCATCAGCAGCCTTAGTCTGAGTGTTTCCTAAAGCTGTGAACATGCCGAATACCATTGCAGCGGCAATGATCATAACGGCAATTTTCTTAAATGTTTTCATTGGTTTTGTCCTCCGTTTGTTTACTATATACTGTTTATCAGTCGCTGAGTTGACTGTGCAGCACAAAAGTAATATGTCATACGTCTTACAATCAGATGCTTACGCGTCCTGTTCCACAAAGGTAATCTTTCCGTCATCGGTCATTTCCGAGATCATAGCCAGGGATTCCACCCTGACGCCCTTTTCCCGGATACGCTTTCCGCCTTCCTGGAAAACCTTTTCAATGGCAATCCCGCAGCCAGCCAGATGTGCGCCGGACTGCCGGATGATCTCCATCAGGCCTTCCAGGGCCGCTCCGTTCGCCAGAAAATCGTCGATCACCAGCACGTTGTCATGTTCATTAAGGAACTGTTTCTCAACCCTTGCTTCGTAATCATTCCCATGAGTATAGGAATGAATATGGGCGACATAGCAGTCATTGGTCAGATTCTTTGTCTGGTGCTTCTTGGCAAAGACGACCGGAACATGAAACTGCTCGGCGCAGACCACGGCAATCGCGATCCCGGATGTTTCGATGGTCAGGACCTTGGTTATCTGTTCGTCTTTGAATAATCTGTAGAATTCTTTCCCGATCTCGGTCATGAAAGGGACATCGATTTGATGGTTCAGAAAGGAGCCCACTTTCAGCACTCCGCCCGGAAAAACCTTGCCATCCTGTAAGATCTTTTCTTCTAATGATTTCATTAACAATCACCTTAAAGAGAACACGGCAGGAAACAAGTCCTGCCAGGATCCTCCTGAAAAACTAATTGTGAAGAATATGTGAAAACTATAACAACGATTTCCCTTTTCGTCAATCTAACATTTCACTATTTAGACCACAGTTCCGGGGATTTTTTTATGCATTTTTACCACGTGTTGAAACGCCATGCCGGGAGGGAAAAAACATCCTGAAACAAGGTCAGCAAAGCTCCCTGATCTTCTCCAGCGCCTTTTCCAGCCGTTCCTTATTCTGTTCTCCCGGAATCCACATTTTAAAGGCATTGTCTCCTTCATGGCGCGGGATCAGATGGATATGGAAATGGAATACGCTCTGCCCTGCTGCCGGATGATTGTTCTGCAGGATATTGATCCCGTCTGCTTCAAACACTTCCGACAGAACGGCTGCCAGCTTTTTGGCCAGGACAAATGCCTTACCTACCAGTTCGTCATCCAATTCAAAGATATCTGCCGCATGGGACTTCGGAAGAATAAGGGCATGTCCTTCCGTTGCCGGACCGGCATCAAAGATCACTTTGAAGTCATCGTCTTCGTATAGCGTGTAAGTTGGGATATCCCCGTTTGCCAGTTTACAGAAAATGCAGTTGTCATCTTTCATAATTCATGCTCCTTTATCAATATACAGGCCCTTTCAGGGTCAGTGTTTCTTTGTTTTGTAAGGCAGGAAGATCAGGCTCAGGATCACGCCGAAGACCAGTCCGCCGATGTGAGCTGCAATATCTACGCCTCTTCCGTTGACAAAATTCGAATAGAACAGGAACGCCAGCATGATTGCGATCCGGTACAACAGGATCGCCGATCCGGTTCTTTTTTTTGCAACATACATAAGATAAACCACCATTGCGATGATCCCATAAACCGCTCCGCTGGCCCCTGCAGATACTGTATACTGTCCGGAGAGCTGATGATAGGCACAGGATACCACGCTGCCGCCCAGGCCGGACAGCATATAGATCAGAAAGAATTTCAGATGGCCTACGATCTTTTCATAATTCCATCCCAAAAGCCCCAGATAGACCATGTTGCCCGCCAGATGCTGAATGGAAAAATGCATGAACATGCAGGTAAGCAGTCTCCAGAATTCATGTCTTTCAAAGACATAGGGAGCGAAATCCGCTCCCATGGAAACCATATAAGCCGGACTGGCAGTACTCCCGCCCAGCGCAATGATAAAATAATAGACTACATTGACCAGGATAAGACCTGCCGTCACATAGGGAAATGTCTTTTCTTTTACCATTGTCTTCAGACTGCTCATTCCAACCGCTCCCGTTTCCTGTTCCGCCCGCATATACCTAAGGCTCTCGACTATTCATTATCATATCGCATTCCCGCAGGAAATGCACGGGATAATTTGGGCTTTTCTGAGTCGGTCTGTTTCCGTTTTTTACTTACCGCAGTACAAATTCCTGATCTGCCAGCCGGATAACATCTCCTACATTTACCGTTCTCTTTCGATAGGGTTCAATCCGTACTCCGTTGACATAGGTTCCGTTTGTGGAGTTAAAATCCTCGATATAACAGCTTCCTGCCGCACTGTGTTTGTTTTCACTGATACGCGCATGCATTCTGGAGACAGACGGATGATCGATGATACAGTCCATTTCTTCCTCCAGTTTTCCGATCAGAAACGGATACCGGGTAATCTCGATCACAGTACCTTCCTGTCGGCCGACTCCTACAAGACGGCGTCCTTTGGCATGATCCAGCAAAACAGTCCTGCTGTGCTGTTCATTCTCACAATTGACAGATTCTTTAAACAGCCTGTCCTCATCAAGATCCAGAAGCCCGCTGATCTCATCCGCCTGAAAAGTCCGGATCCTGTCGGCTGCACGGTTTGACTCGCTGGTCCAGGGAACCCTGGTTAGAAGTTTCTCCATATCTCCATCCGGTTTATGTTCTGTCGTTTTCATGGAGGTTTTTTCTTCCGTCATGGAAAATGACTTGGAACGTATCCTAACGGGGGGATCTTCCCTGTCTGATGGTCCGGCTGTCTGCGCCGGCCGGGAAGGACGGTTCATCTTCTGCAGGAAAACGCCGTTATCGATATCGGAAATCACTTCCCGGATGCTTTTTCCTTTTAAATAATACCGCAGTTTCCCGAAAGTGTCGGACGGAAAATCTTCAGAAGCAGCTCCCGATACAGGTTGGGGATCTTCCGTTTTGTTTTTCTCAGGATCCGCAGGATATCCTTCCACATCTTTCCTGTCCGTTTCAGAATCCTTTTCAAACAATTCCCGGACAGACACCGTCTCGCTGCTGTCCATCCGGGACATTGTATCTGACAGGTCACTGATCCGGAAGTTGTCCTTTTGTACTGCAATATGCATTTCATAGACCATCTTCACAAATACCGGATCCTCATAATCGATTTTCTCCAGGATCCTGTCAAACAGTGACCGGACGTCATTTTGATAATTCCCTGTATAATAAGGGTTGAAGCAGAATCGAAAACGACCGGTACTTTGTTCCAGAAAGATATATTCCGGCTGCAGCATCAGTTTTCCGATTTCCAGCAGATACTCCCGAAATCCGCATGTACAGACGGTCAGATCTGTGATCATGCAGCGAAGGACCTCCTCTGTCAGAACTGTTTTGTCCATCAGATCTGCAAAGGAGATTCCCGAAGAAATATCGTATACAAGCCGGATCTGTCCGTTCAGGACCTCTCTTTCCACCGGCAGAAGTCCCGCTATACGATTTTTCAGGACCATATTGAGGGAATAGTTGTCTTCCGGCGTATGCTCAAACTCTCCAAGGACCAGATAGTGCCCGTCCGGATCCCTCCTGTACTCTGCATTCATCCTTTTTCCCTCCTGCCTGCCCCCAGCAGATTTTCTGCACCGTCACAGATTGCTTTATACAGAAGGAGTTTTTTCCTTCCATCCAGATGGGAGACATCGCTGCGGAAAGAAAGGCTTCCCAGCCTTTCCTGTGTCAGATCATCGATCATAGCGATCGGGATCCGGAAAACAGCCGAAACTTCCGCACTTCTTTTGTCTTCTCCTCCGCTTATTGATGCAGATACCTGTGTCTCCCCGATCAGCCTCTGCCCGAGGATCCCTTCCAGATTCGAGCAGAAAGAGCTCCTGTTTTCGTCCAGATATAAAGCATTCTCAAGAAGTGCTGCATCAGATACTGCCGCTATAGTTGCTGCATTATGTACATAAAATGCGGTAAAGATCATCGTGACCAGAAGAAGCATCGTCATAGGTATCACAACTGCCGCTTCGATTGTAAAACTGCCTGAAAATCTCTGTCTTTTCCAGTTTCTTACCATCCCCGGAACACCTTCTCTTTTCATTTTCAGTCTTCACTTTTCCTGAATATTCCGAATTTCCTGATCATGAATTTATGTTACCAGTAAACCCCTGTCAAAAGGACAAAACCTCCCAGAACAAATGGAACCAGGACAATCCGGTCATTTCTGTTTTTCCGGTGGCTGATCAGCATCACCATGGAATATACCGAACACATAAGAAGTGAGCACAGAAGCAGTACTACATTATCCGTGCCGCCAAGACAGCATCCGGTGGCAGCGAACAGCAGCCCGTCTCCATAGCCGACTGCCTGCCGGCTGGCATAACCGATCAGAAGCAGCATAAGTCCCACCCCTGCACCGAATACCGCATCGACAGGTCGGAAATCTCCGGCTGCAATCTGAAGCCCCACGCATAGGGCTGCTCCGACCGCAGGAGGAACCATGCTGATCTTTCCTGTTCTGATATCTTCCTGTGCTGTCATTGCGAGCATCAGCAGCAGGATGATTTCCTGTATTTTTCCCATCTTTATTAATGACTGTGCTTCGTGCCTTCCCGGCATTTCGTACAGATCCTCATTCCTTCCACCTCTGCTGCATCCTTTTCCAGCACGGTTCTTTTCAGACCGCTGCATCCCAGACTTGTATGGTAGCAGGTTCCATAATTGGTTATATAGACCTGCCCGGAGGATCCTGCCGCACCGCAGTCCGGGCATGAGGTATATCTGGATCCATCCGCATTCCGCTCCGTTTTGATCTGCTGATCAGAAACCGTACGGATTGAAAGGTCAAGATAATGACAGTCCGGCGACAAATGGTACACACTCCCTGTGGGAGTGACATAAACCTTTCCTGAGGATGAACCTTCTGCTCCTGAAGCATTTTGGGACAGAGGCTCTCCAACCCACACATGACTTCTCATGCGCTGTACCAACCGTAAGGTTCCGAAAAAACGAGGGATCCATGGAACGGAATAATCAAAACTTACCACAATATCAAGGATTCCGCTTTCCCTGTCATAGGAAGTCTCATGGGTATATAGCCCTCCCGCTCCCCCGATGATCCTGGAATGGTTCACTTTTTGAGACAGTCCCGGAACAGAAAGAAGAAATGCCTTCACTGTTGCCGGATTGATTCCGGCTTCCATCAGGCCTGCTGTTTCTTCCCGGGCAGCATCTTTGTTGTCCGCCTGCTCCAGCAGGTATGCTTTCTTTCCAATATTCCGTGCCGTTTCTTCCATGGCTGCCTGGATATTGACCTGCAGCAATAAGATCACCAGAAAACTGGCTGCTGCGCTCATAAACAGAAGAAAGAAAGGCAGGGAGAAAGCTGCTTCCAGGGAAAGGCTTGCCTGCCGGCGGAGCCATCGTCTATTTTGCATATCCTCTCCTTTTTCTGCAGGATCAGGCAGCTCAGGAAAACTACGTCTGGAATCACAGCAGATATTTATGACAGGAACATCGTTCGTGTCTGGAACATGTTTTCTGTTTAGTTTTCCTGTTTCCTGCCTGATCCTGTTCAGTAAGAATACTGCTGGGTCAGTGAGAAACTATACCCTCCCTGCTGCCCGCCCAGCAGTTTTCCTGCAAATCTGAATGCCGTGAACAATTGTCTGGTATCATAGTTCACCTCCATCTTGATACGATCGATACACTCTGCCATCCGAAAATCCGGCTGGTATCTGAGACATGTATTTGCCTGGATCAGATCCATGACCCGATACGTGACCGTAGGAGTCTGTTCCGATAACAGAAGGACCCTCAGGTAGTCCGCATAATCCATTCCCCTCTCATCGGATGCAGAGGGAAGGACCGTTTTGCTGAAATTCTTAAGCCCGATCGCGGAGACAGTCCATTCATATGGTTCTTTGATCAATGGGACTTTGCCTCCTGACAGGATTGTCCTGGCATCGCACAGGCTTTCCGCCAGACACCAGACAGATATGATCAGCATTTTCAGCGTCTCCACCAGCGGTTCGATCCCGGTAAACCCGATAATCGCCAGCGCCAGTGCATATGCTTCTTCCATCTTTTCAGAATCCTTGAACATACTGACCATATTAAGGCCCGCCCTCAGCAAAACGATCTTCCTGATCACGTCATGAAGATTATCCCTGTCAGAGGCTTTTCCACTGATCATGTATTCCACTTCATACTTCAGTGCCGTTTCCTCTTTTTCATCAAGATAATTTCCAAAGTGTTTCAGGGCATATTCCCCCAGCAGAAGCTGTTTGTATGTGGCGGACAGTAAGGAATCCGAACTTCCCGTCCCGCTTCTTTTGACAGTTCTCGACGGAAAAGAAGTAGTATCCACTTTGGCATCGGATATTTCATTTCCGACGATCGCTTTTACAAGCCCTTTTGAAAAGATATCTCCTATCGTTGCCAGAAAACCGGGGTCTTCCCGCTGTACAGGCTCTGCCTCGACATTCAGTCCCAGACCATCCACCTGAAAATCGCTGAACAGGGATTCGTAGTAATTCACTTCCGACTGATATTCCAGGATATGGTATCTCATTTCCTGCGGATCGATATCCCGGATAATGGGATCCAGTGCCTCCAATTCCCCCTGGTACAAAGCCGCTGTAACGGCATTTTCCCGTATCCCGTAAAAATCTTCCTCAGTATCGGCTGTTTTCAGCTCCAGACGGTCCAGTTCCTGATGGATTGCTTCCAGTGTTTCTCCGGAATATGCCTCCCCGTCCGTTTCCAGTTCTTCCCGGAGGCTGTTGATGGCAGCGCCGGCACTTTGCGCATATCCGTAATAGTTCTCTGTTTCCGTCTGTATAGTCTGCATATACCCGCTCAATTCATCCCGCCCGGACTCCAGATTCCAGAAATTGGTATTGAACTGGGCGATGTAGATCATATTGCCGGTCTCTTCATACCGTTTCATGCTGCGGCTCATATTGCCCAGGATCGTTCTCGGGTTGTTTATGACGCTCTTTGCGTTGTCGCACGTTTTCTGGATGGAAGAGATCGTATTCGCCACTTTGACAAAGATATCCCTGTACTGATTAATCTTCTCCACAAAAGCCGCTATCTTTTCTCCCTCACCGAACAATGGCAGTTGGGACAGCAGAGCGCTGAGCGCTTCCTCCACAACATAGTACTGCATATACTCTGTCATCTGATCCAGGAACACATTACCGTTTTCATCTGTCAGATGGACGATCTCCCCGATCGCGCTGGCATTGTGCCTGAGCAGATAAAGATCCGCATCCCGGTAAAGGCCAAGGTCAGAAAAATCCATATTATTCCTGATATATCCGTTCAGATCGGCAGTGAATTCCTCTTCGCTCTTCCACAGTGCCATGATCCCGTATTCATCGAAAATTTCACTGGAGAATTCCGCGAAACAGGAATCAAGCGCCATAAAGGTGACGCCGCGCAGTCTGGCCTGGATACAGCTGATCCTGGCAGATTCTGTCAGGGTAAATATCAGCCCCGTTGTCAGTAAAAGGGACAGCAGCAGATAGATTGTCACACTGCCTTTCTGCCTGGTCATACATGCTCTCCTATACCGCGTCTACCTGACTGGTGATATTGGAGAAGATGCTTCTGGCAAGAGAAACGATCTGGTCTTTGAAGATCAGCACCAATCCCACCAGTACAAGAAGGATGAGAATCACCTCCACGACGCCGATTCCTTCCTGATCTTCCGTCAGAAACCTTTTTACTCTGAGAATACCGTTTTTCATAAACTCCCTCCTTTCAATCCGTTTAAAAACGCATGGACATAAGTGCCGGCACTGCAACGATGGCGATCACTACAGCCAGCATCATAACCATTGGGATCAGCAGTTTTGTCCCTGCTTCTTCCCCTTTTTTCCTTGCAATTCTTTTTCGCTCTTCAAGAGCATCTTCCACCTCCTTTTTAAGCAGCTGCTGCATTCCCCTGGTTCCTTTATTCAGATTCTGCTCCAAAAGATTCCCCAGCTTGATATAGGGATACAGCCCGCAGCGTTTTCCAAACTGAGAATAGGCTTCCGCCTCGCCTGATCCCCGCCGGATCTTTTCCAGGACCAGTTTCATTTCCCGATATGCAAAATGATACTCGCTCTGTGAAGGCGCTTTTTTCTTCCCGGGAATCAAGGAAGTCGCGGAAAGTTTTCCCCGGTTTTTCTTCTCATAATCAGACACCACCCTTTCAAACGCGCCGTGAATACTCAGTCCGGCATCGTACAAAAGGCTGAGTTTGGTCACTATTTCCGTGAAATCCAACATCATCTGCTCCTGCCTTTTCTTCACCTGTTTTTCCAGATTTCTGTCATAAAACAGCAGGATCAGGATCACGGCTCCTGCTGCCAGGAGCAGGAACAGATATCCTTCGGAAAACCGCTTTGTATGGAAGCGGATCCGGTATCCGTCGATTTCTTCCGGAAGGACTACCTCTTTACTGTAGACATCGTTATTCTGCTCGATCTTTTCCAGGATACCATCCAGGAGTTTTTCCTGTTCCTTTCTTGTCTGTCCGGCAAGTTCAATGGGAAGAGTAAATGTTTCCGTCACATCATCCATGGAAAACACTGCATACAGCATAACCGTCTTCGTTTCCCCTTCCCTTAACTCTGCCTTCAGGTTGCCGGCATAGTTTACCGCAGTAAGATCTTCAATCTCCCAGAAAATGCTGATCCCATTGTATTCCGGGATCAGATGCAGAGGTTCTGTTACATGATCCTGGGATACGTTGTCCCCAAGAACGATCTGTTTCACTTCATCGTAAGAACTGTCAAAAAGTTCCAGGATCTCAGACTCTGTATATGTCACCGGATCAACAAGGATATGTACCGGGTCTGTCTCGCCCCGATAATCCGCTTCCAGTTCATAGTCAATGCTTCCCTGCCCACGCTCTCCCCGTTCGAGTGAACGGACATAATGGATTCCTTCGTTCGCCAGGCAAACAAAAAAGCCCATGCCCAGCACACCTGCAAAAACCGCCAGCAAAGAAGCTGTTTTCTTTACCCGGTAAAGGTATTTTTCTTTCTCTATGTTCTCTTTTACATACAGGCTTTTCAGCAGTCCGTTCAGTTTTGCATTGCGATTTGTCTTCTTCAGCCGGTCTCCTATGTATAAAATGGCTGCTGCCGTCGGATAAAGGCGGCGGAGAGGATGCTCTTTCGGATCCGGTATTCCGGGCTGTTCCTTTCTGAAACGCCTGCTTGATACCATGATGACTGCCAGTACAGCCAGTATTCCTGCATAAACCCACGTCATACTTCGATCCTTATCAGTTTTCTTCCCAGCATGACCGCTGCTCCGTAGATACACAGGCAGATCGACATAATAAGGATTCCGGTGAGATTGCCGTATAACGGATCCAGCATCCCGCCCGATGTCAGATCGATGTACAGGATGATCCCGATGGGGATCATGGTCATGATGTTTTGTTCCAACCGCTTCGAACTGATCAGCACAGCAATCTCACTGCGGGTATCCAGTTTCCCCGCAATACTGTCAGAGGTCTCCTTTATGATCGCTACCATGTCCCCGCCGGTCCGTTTCGCTATGCTGAAGACCGAAGCAAATGTATCAATATCCTCCACTGCGCTGCGCATTGCGAACTCCCGGAAGATCGCTTCTGCAGACATGCCGATCCCAATCTGATTAACCATGAGATTCAGCTCTTCACAGATCGGAGAATCTTCTCCGTGTGTCATGGACATTTCCCGTACGCATTCTTTCAGGGCATTTTCCATGGAATACCCGACTCTCAATGATGCCGCCAGGCTTTCCAGCATGTCCCGGAACTGTGCGTTCAGGACTGCTTTTCTGGAATACTCCCTTTCTTTCCTGCGTTCTCTTCGAAATACCATGACACACGGGAGAAGAAGCGTTATAACCCACATTGAACGGTAAAACAGATACAGCACCGTAAAAATAATCGCTGTTCCAAGTATGTCTTTGATATGATCAGAAGAATGTTTCATATTGTTCCACCATGTTTCCTTTCATGATCTTCAATGGAACACCGGTCCTTACAAGCCGCGGCGGTGCACTGGGATCTTCCTTGTTCCTGCAGTATTCGAACAGCGCGCTGATCCGGATCGTCCCATCCCTGATCCCCTCGATCTGGGAAATATTCAGAACTTTCCTGCTTCCGTCTTTCATCCTCCCCAGATGGACCAGGATGTCCAGCGCAGAAGCGATCTGGCTGCGCACCGCTGCCATAGGGATTTCTTCTCCTGCCATCAAGGTCATCACTTCCAGCCTGGACAGCATGTCCGCCGGTGAATTGGCGTGTCCGGTGGACAGGCTCCCATCGTGCCCTGTATTCATGGCCTGAAGCATATCCAGGGCTTCTCCGCCGCGGACTTCTCCCACAACAATCCTGTCAGGCCGCATCCTCAGGGAAGTCCGTATCAAATCTCTGATCGTCACGGCATTTTCCCCTTCTGTATTAGCCTGACGGCATTCCAGACTGACCAGATTGCTGATATGACTGATCTTAAGTTCCGCAGAGTCTTCAATGGTAATGATCCTCTCCGTTCCCGGAATATAATCTGAAAGAGCATTCAGCATTGTGGTCTTGCCGGTTCCTGTACCTCCGCTGATGAACAGGTTGTATCCGTTGATCACCAGAAGTCTTAAAAACTGCGCTGCATCTGTGGTAATAGATCCCATGGCGATCAGGGTATCCATGGTAATGGCTTTTTCCGGAAAACGCCGGATCGTAACCACGGGACCTCCTACGCAGACCGGTGCCAGCACGATATTGACTCTGGATCCGTCTTCCAGACGCGTATCCAGGATGGGAGAGGCTTCATTAACCCGTTTATTGGCCCTTGCGGCAATGCTCTGGATCACATCTGAAAGTTTCTCCGGAGAAGCGAACTGTCCCGGATAACGGCTCAGTTTTCCGCCCTGTTCAACAAAGATCCTGTCATAGCTGTTCACCATGATCTCCGTGATCCCATCCATTTCCAGGATTTCCTGCAGCACATCCAGTCCACGGATCGAATGAAACAGTTCCCTGCTGATCCGGATCTGTTCCCGGATGGGAAGATGTTTTCCCCTGTACTGCTCCATCACCATGGAAGCGATGATCTCCTGAAGCTGTTCATCGGTGATGTTTTTTGAAAGATCCAGACTTTCGATCAGTCTGTCCTTTAGTTCCTCAACCAGTTTCAAACTGTACCTCCAGGATCCGGTCCCTGTACCTTCTGAATTCTTCTTCCTCAAAGAAATTTCTGAATTCCCGAAGAGATGCGATCTCCCTTCCTCTCCTTTGTTCCTCCCGGACTGCGCCGGCAGTCAGAACACTCCGGAAGGTCCTGGTCTCATCATACGGCAGGGCCGGGATATAGAGTCTGCCGTATGTGAGGATCACCTGGATGATCTTCCAGCTGAAAGAAGCAATATCCACGATAACCGTTTGATAGTCTCCGGAACCGGATGCAGCTTTTAGGAAGCCCGGCCAGTCATTCCCGTTTAGCTCTTCCAGATCATCCATATTGTCCGGAGCTTTCAGAATATCCATTCCACCTATTTTCCCCCGGATCCGGCGTATCGTCTCCGGAAGTCTGGGAGGACAGGTCCTGTAACAGAAGATTGCTTCTGACAGATCTCCTTCGGCAGGAAGATCCATCAGGTGTTCCAGTCCTGCAAAGCTCTCCAGGCTGATGTACAGAACATTTCGCATATCGCCTTTCAACTTCAGCGCTGTCTCCGGATGTGTGACCTTATCCGCAGGAGAATAAAGTCCGATCACCTGCAAAGCCCCTATATCTGCACCCGTGGCCTGCCACCCCTTCTTTTCCTGTATATACTCATCTGCTTCCGTCAGGATGTTTTCCAGGGACTGGTATTTCTCGATGATCTTTATCTCATCCTTATAATCCCACTCATCCATCATAGCCTTCAGTTCGCCGGCGCTGTGCTGCTCTCCGGAAAAAAGCACAACCATCCCGTTCATTATGATCCGCGAAAAAACACCTTTCTTGTTTCCGATAAAATCCATGAACGACTCATCAATGGAAAACAGCACAGCATCTATTCTGTTATCCTGCATATCTTGTGCAAGGATAGCCAGATCGGTATAACCTTTTACCGTAAAGCCGAGATTGGTTCTGGCTCCGGCATAGTTCAAAAAGCGTTCCAAATAAACCTGGCAGGCATCATAAACCGCCAAAACATACTTTGCCAATTTAAACTCCTTTGCTATTCAGTTTTTTTCGGTGTCCGGCTGTCTGGAAGTGACAGCTTTTATGTGCTCCCGAAAGGAGCGTGACAGGATGATAGATCACTCACTGTGCAAAGTCAATACGGCAGCTTCAAGTTTGTTGAAACTGCCGGTAAATCCGCCATGTATGACGTTTTCCGCATGACTTATTCTGTCATACAAAAATCTCTATTTCAGGATGGAAATGCTGCTGTTGTGATCCAGAGGACTGCGGTGATCGTAGTCAAAAACCACGATCACAGGATCTTCGTTCCGGACTTTCAGTTCTTTCGGATCTAAACTGTAAACCGGAAAATGGAAAGCTTCCGCGTGACAGTTTCGGTTCTTTCGGTAACTTCTGAGTACTTCTTTCATTTCCTTTTCCTCTTTCGCAAAAGAAGGCCTTTTCTTCAGATTTTCCCGAAGATACAGGTCAAACAGGAGGAGTTCTTCATAAAGTTCCCTTTTATCCGGACGGTTCTGCGCGGCAAAGTCAAGAAGGATCCGGTACCGGTACTCCCGTGAGGGGCTGTTCAGAAGACAGCCTTTGGCTTCATAATAGTCTGCAAGCTTTTCATACATGGAAAATGGAGTCTCAAAATCCATTTCCAGTGCCCTGATCGTCCGGGTGAACTGGCTGGAGTTATAATACAGTTCTACCATTTCTTCGATCCTTTTCAGTTTCAGGATCTCTCCATAATTCAGCCACCCGCTTTCAAGCACTTCATAAGGCGGATCCGTTCGATGCCGGATCTTCCATGTTTCTGCCTCTTCCTCCATGGGAGAGCCTTTCAAAACTTTTAAAAACCCCAGCTGCAGCTGGGAAGGCCGCATGGCATAGACGTCATTGAAACTCTGTGCGAAGCTCTGATACCCTTCATAGGGAAGACCTGCGATCAAATCCAGATGAATATGGATATTTCCCATCTCCCGGATTCGTTCCACATGTGCGTTCAGCCTGTGAAGGTCCGTTTTTCGGCGGATCGCCCGCAGGGTATCCGGATTGGTGCTCTGGACCCCTATCTCCAGCTGGATCAGACCGGGACGCATACCGGACATCAGGCTGAGTTCCTCTTCCGTCAGCAGATCTCCTGCCACCTCAAAATGGAAATTGGTAATGCCGTTATCGTGCTCTGTCAGATACCGCAGGATCCCCATGGTGTGGTCGGGATTGATGTTAAATGTCCTGTCCACGAACTTCACCTGCGGAACTTTCTGATCCAGGAAAAACTGCAGTTCCCGAAAGACTTTGTCCAGAGAACGCAGCCGTACGGTCTTCTCTGTGCTGGACAGGCAGTAGCTGCAGCCGAAGGGACATCCCCGGCTGGTTTCATAGTAGAGGATCCTGTGATCAAACTCCCGGAGAGATTCTTCGTCATAGACAAAGGGCACCTCGTCCATGGAAAGAAGGGGTGCCGGTTCTGTCCGCCGGGGCTGCGGATCACGGATACACAGTCCCCGGATCCGGGAAAGCTCTTTTTCTCCGCTGACAAAATATTCCCGTACCAGACTTCTGAAAACTGCTTCTCCCTCCCCAATGAGGATTCCTTCCACAGAAGGATACCGATCCAGGATTTCCTCCGGATTGAAAGATACTTCCGGTCCTCCCAACCAGATCTGTGTCTTTGGAAGGACTTTTTTCAGGTCTTCAAAAAGTCCCTTGATAAAGGACCAGTTCCAGATATAGCAGGAAAACAGGATCACATCCGGATGTTCCCGGTATAGACCGGCAAGGACGTCTTCTTCAAACTGATTGATCGTATATTCCCGGATCATGATCTGAACGCTGTCCGGCATCTCCCCTGCATATGCCT
Organism: Parasporobacterium sp.; assembly: GCA_017510065.1. Lineage (GTDB taxonomy): Bacteria > Bacillota > Clostridia > Lachnospirales > Lachnospiraceae > RGIG5612. The sequence continues at coordinate 17,674 of JAFWOB010000160.1, read as the reverse complement.
TCAGGAGGCGGACCGCCAGGTTGGAATGGATGAATTTGGAATTCACAGCCACAAGAAGAATCTTCATCCCAAAAACCGCCTCTCCTCATACAAAGACAGGATCTTTCCTGCTGCCTCATCGAGACTGCCGTTATTGGTGATACGCAGGTCGGCAAACCGTTCATAACAAGGTTTTCTCCGCTCATACATGACAGAAAGGTCCTCCCTTTCAGAAAGCGGTCGTCCCTCCTGTGCCAGTTCTTTGATCTCCCGTTCCAGCCAGATAATTACGCCATTTTGATGCAGGAGCGGATAGTTTTCCGGAATCGTAACGCAACCTCCACCGGTGGAAAGGATCTTGCCGGACAGTTTTCCGGCTTCCCGGATCACCTGTGTTTCCTTTCTGCGAAATGCCTGTTCCCCTTCCTGCAGGATGCACTGCGCAGGAGAGATTCCATGAATCGTTTCAAACATCTGATCTAGCTCCAGCAATTCTCTTCCTGTCCTTTTAGCAAGGATTTTTGAAACGGCAGATTTGCCGCATCCCGGCATTCCCACCAGGATCAGGTTCTGCATATTGTGGGCAAGGATCTGGGTGATCGATTCAATCTGTTCCATCATATCTTTTTCGTCGCAGTCCTGACAGTCTTTTCCTTGCAGAAAGAGCTGTGAACTTTTAACCGCCTGGGCTGTCAGCATATATAATCCGGAAGCAAAAGGAATGCCTGCTTCTTCCGCCTGCAGAAGAAGCGCTGTACGGAACGGATTGTAGATAATGTCCAGCACGCCTTCCAGCGCCGGAAAAGCAGCCAGGTCAGCTGCCTGTTTTCCGTTATCCGGATACATACCCACCGGCGTTGTATTGACCAGCAATGCTGCGTCTTTATGACGGTCCAGATTGGAGTAATTGTTCTCACCGGATCTGCTGATCACCACGGTATCTGCGCCTGCGCTCTTAAGGACATAGCGGACGGAAACACTTGCTCCGCCGTTTCCGAGAATCAATGCCTTTTTTCCGGCAGGATTTACACCAAGCCGCTTCAGCAGACAGGAAAAACCATACACATCCGTATTGTCTCCGAAGATGTTTCCTGATGAATCCTTGACCAGTGTATTAACGCTGCCCACGCATTCAGCAGCCTCTGACAGTTTTGCACAGTAAGGAAGCACACGCTTTTTATAAGGGATGGTCACATTCAGCCCATCCCATTCCCCTTCTAAAAGAAACGCATCCAGTTCTTCCGACGTACGTTCATACAACCGGTATTCATAATCCGCCAGTAAACTGTGGATCCCGGGGGAATAGCTGTGTCCAAGCTTCTCTCCCAGGAGACCGCAGTGCAGTATTTCATTTCTGCCATCCGTATGTTCCATTACCGTCTCACCTGTCAGATCCTTCCACTTCCCGGATCAGCCGGTCCTGATATTCTCTGCTCAAAGCAAAGATTCCGGCATACAGCTGTTTCAGGGATTCCCGAAACTGTTCCGGAACCATCAGGGCAAGTTCCTCCATTTTTCTTTTTTCCACTTCGCTGTTAAGGACAGGAATGCCATGCGCTTTCTTGTACTGTGCCACCTGTCCTGCACATTCCATACGTGCTGTATAGAGCCGGACTATTTCTTCGTCGATCTTTTGGATCGTTTCTCTTAACCGGCTAAGTTCATTTGCCTGTTCCACATCCATCTCCGGTTTTCCTTTCCTTCGGGATACTTTGCTTACTGCTGTGCTTTATACGACAGGAAGGCATCATAAACAGCAATTGCCGCAGCGGCTTCCATACAGGGCACAGCACGGGGAACGATACAGGGATCATGCCTTCCCCTGACTTCCAGTCGAGCCTCTTCCATCGTTTCCAGATCTACACTTTGCTGTGTCTTCGCAATCGACGGGGTGGGCTTTACAGCAGCCCGGAAACAGATCGGCATGCCATCCGTGATCCCTCCCAGGATCCCGCCGGCGTGATTGGTTTCTGTGACGATCTTTCCGTCCCTGATCCGGAAGGGGTCATTATGTTCGCTTCCCCGCATGCGTGCTGCAGCGAATCCCGCTCCGAATTCCACGCCCTTGACAGCAGGAATCGCAAATACTGCCTGGGCAATCCTGTTTTCCATCCCATGGAACATAGGATCTCCCATTCCAGCAGGAAGACCGGTCACAACACACTCTATGATGCCGCCGACGGAATCCCTTTCCTCTCGTGCCTGCTCGATCCGCTGCTGCATCAGGATCCCTTTTTCCGGAGAAAGGACAGGGAAATCTTTTTCTTCCACGGATTCTAAAAATTCGCCTTCATCCTCCACATCAGCAATGGCAGCGACCCTTGCCATGATCTTTACACCTTCCTTTTCCAGAAGCTGCCGGCAGATTCCTCCGGCGATGCATAAAGGTGCCGTCATCCGCCCTGAAAAATGTCCGCCGCCGGTATAATCCTGAAACCCATGGTATTTGTACTGCGCTGTCAGATCCGCATGACCGGGACGGGGCTTTCTCTTCAGTTCCGCATAGTCCCCGGATCGCGTATCCGTGTTGCGTATGATGGCAGTTAAGGGAACCCCGCAGGTTACATTGTTCAAAAGTCCGGATACAAACTCCGGATGATCCGCTTCTTTGCGCGGTGTGGACCAGGCATTCCTTCCCGGTGCCCGACGCGCCAGAAAACGTTCGAGTTTTTCCATATCAATGGAAAACCCTGCCGGTATTCCTTCCAGTGTCATCCCGATTGCCGGTGAATGGGACTGCCCGAAGATCGTCAGTCTGATCATTTCTCCGTATGTACTGCTCAACTTGCCACCTCCCGGCGTTTACGCCTTGGCTTTATCGTCTTTCAAGTTCTATTCCATCCCGAGGGACCCGAAATCCTCCCAGAAATCAGGATAGGATTTCCCTACACATTCTGCGTCTTTTATCATTACCGGTTCGCTGCAGATGCACGCTCCTACGGCCGCCGACATGGCGATCCGATGGTCCCGGTACGGGTCAACTAAGGCGCCGCCTTTCAATTCTCCGTTTCCGTAAATGATAAGGCCATCTTGCAGTTCCCTAACATCAGCCCCAAGAGACTGCAGCATCCTGCAGGTACTCATGATCCGGTCGGATTCCTTCATTCTGAGCCTTGCGGCATTATAGATCCTGGTGGTTCCCCGGACGCCTGCTGCCACGACACTGAGAACGGGAATGAGATCCGGGATCATGGAACCATCGATCGTGGTTTCCTTCAGCTGCCCTTTCCGGACGGTAACCTCTCTTCCCTGCACTTCCACCAGGGCACCGAAGCGTTCCAGTTCTTCCAGGATCCGCCTGTCTCCCTGCCGGGAATCCGGAGACAGATCATGCACCGTGATTCCCTGCTGCGAAAAGGCACCGGCACACAGGAAAAATGCTGCGGCGGAATAATCTCCCTCGATCCGTGCCATCTTCGTTGCGGCACTGATATGATAACACTGCCTTCCCGGAATCAGGTACCCGTCTTGCGTCGTCTCCCAGATGATGCCTGCATCATGCAGGGCACCTTCCGTCAGTTTCACATAATCAGCCGATTCCAGATCTGTTTCGATCCGGATCCGGCTGCTGCCATCCAAAAGCGGAAGGGCGAACAAAAGCCCTGAAATATACTGGGAGGAAATATTGCCCGGCAGTTTATACTCTCCGGGCTCAAGCTTTCCGGAGCAGTAAAGGTTCCTGCCGTCTCGCCGAATCTTCATGCCATGATCTATCAGCACCTGTTCGAATCGTTCCATCGGCCGTTCAGACAGCCGGCCTTCCATGACAAAAACGGCTTCCCGCCCTAAAGCTCCTGCCACAGGAAGTAAAAACCTGAGCGTCGATCCGCTCTCGGAACAGGGAAGCTGTGCCGCCTGAAGACTCTGTTTTGCTTCAGGAAACCATTTGACCGGGGTAATCTCCATCACACCTTCATGTATAGAGATCTCTGCTCCCAACCCTTTCAGGCAATTCATTGTTGCTTTAATATCCGCGGAAAATCCATCCAGAACAATCCCAGAACACTGATCTGCCAAAGCCCGGCAGATCAGAGCGCGATGAGCAAGGGATTTGGAAGAAGGGATCCCAATCCTTCCCGTCCTTTTTCCCGGATTGACTGTCATGATATCCATATCCATGTCTCCTTCAGGCGATCCAGTGGATCAGTTCTTCTGCAGCAAGCGTGCGGATCACACAGCGGCCTGTACATTCCGGAACAATGATCCGAATGGAAGATCCTGTACTCTTCTTATCCAGAAGCGCTGCATCAGCCAGTTCCTGCGCAGAAAACTCTGTTTCTGATGGAAGCTGATAAAGACGCAGGATATCTTCCAGTTCGTCCAGCGTTTCCCCGGGGCAGACCCCATGCCTCACCGCTGCCCGGGTCATGGCTGCCATGCCTGTCGCCACCGCAAAACCATGAGGAATCGTATACCCGCTGCATTTTTCCACTCCATGCCCCAGCGTATGTCCGAAATTCAGAAGCATCCGCTCTCCGGTATCAAATTCATCTTTCATGACGATCTCACGTTTCATGGAAACACACTGGGCTATGACCTCACGGATCCATTCATGGGCCGGCCGTTCCGCCAGTTTTCTGAAAAACGGCGCATTCATGATCATTCCGTATTTGATCACTTCCGCACAGCCGTTTCGGTATTCTTTCTCCGGCAATGTCCGGAGGGTATCGGTATCACACAGGACCAGAGAAGGCTGATAAAAGCAGCCGACCTGGTTTTTTCCGTTTTTCAGATTGACAGCCGTCTTTCCTCCTACCGAGGAATCCACTGCAGCCAGAAGACTGGTGGGAAGCTGTACAAACCGAATCCCCCGCTGATAGGTTGCAGCGGCAAATCCGCAGAGATCCCCTGTGACACCGCCGCCCAGGGCAGCCAGCAGATCTGTCCTGCTCAAAGTACATTGGCTGATATATTCCAGAAGCTGTTCGTAAACCTGCAGGTTCTTGGACGCTTCCCCATGAGCAAAGACAAACGAAAAAACCCGGATCCCTGCCTTTTCCAAAGCAGATCTCAACATTTCCCCATACAGAGGGAACACCTGGTCATCGGAAACGATCACTGCCTTGCGGATCCCGGAGAGAGCCTGTATCCTCTCCCCCGCTTCCTGAAGAAGTCCTCCTCCGATCACCACATCATACCGGGTGGAAGCGTCTATTGTCATACATATTCTTTCATCATTCATGTCATTTCCCCATATATGGAAGAAAGCGGCACAACCCGTCTGTACCGCTTTTTATCCTTGCAGCTGTTAGCTGTATCATATCATACTCCGTCCGGTTTCGGAAATGGTTTTCGCAAAGAATCGCTCTTCCGCCATAGCTGGTTCTGTGCTACAATACCCCCATGAAAGAAAAACAGCTTCCCCGCAGGATTATACAGTATATCGCAGGTCTTGTCTGCATGGCCATTGGTCTGGTGCTTCTGAAACGCACCTATTGGGGCGTATCCCCTATCACAGCCGTACCGGACGCGGTCGCCAATATTACCAGCCTGACGTTGGGAAATGCGACCATCATCCTGCACATCCTCTGCGTAGCTCTGCAGCTGATCGTTCAAAAACGGTTTACACTGAAATCCCTGCTGACGATCTGCGTCGGCGTACCCTTCGGATATCTGGTGGATCTGTTCATGTGGATCTGGAATCCCGATCTTGTGCTCTGGCAGAAAATCGTCAGTCTGATCGTCGGGATCGCTATACAAGGGCTTGGTGTTGCGCTGATCAGCGGATGTGACATGATGCTCCCTGCTCCGGATGAACTGAACAATGTGATCAGCCGCATGTATCACAAAAAACTTTCCAATGTAAAAATGATCGCCGATGCCATTTATGTGGCAATAGCGATCATTATCAATCTGATTTCCACCCATTCTCTTGCCAGTGTCGGGATCAGTTCCGTGGCGTCCGTCCTTCTGACAGGACGATTTGTCGGCCTGTTCCTGAAGATCTTCCCCGGGATCAGGATGTCACCGTTTTTCAGCTTCCGGGATGCTTCCGGATCCTCGGAAGGCCCTGCTTCCTCCTGAAAAGATCAATCGGAAAGAATATGGAATCCTTCTTCCGTCAGCTTCTCCCGGATCTTTCGGATCTGTTCAAAGCTGGCTGTTTCCATGCCAACCCGCAGGATGCAGCTGGAGATCGGGGTGTTCGGATCTGACCGTTCATGATGAACCGCGATCACATTTCCACCGCATTCCGCAATGATCCTGCTGACGCCTTCCAGCTGGCCCGGTTTATCTTCCAGTGCGATCTGCAGCATCGTATTTCTTCCGCTTGTGATCAGCCCTCTTGTGATCACACGGGAAAGAATGTTGACATCGATATTGCCCCCTGACAGGATACATACTGTCTTTTTCCCTTCCAACGGAAGATCGCTGAACATGGCAGCCGCAACACTGACTGCACCGGCGCCTTCCGTGATCAGTTTCTGACGTTCCAGGAGCCGTAAGATAGCAGCTGCAATCTGATCTTCGGTTACCGTAACGACATCATCCACATACCGGCTTACCAGGTCAAAAGTAGTCTCGCCCGGCGTTTTTACCGCAATACCGTCCGCAAAGGTTGCCACAGACCGGACTGTCACAATTTCCTTTTTCTTCAGGCTTTCATACATGCTTGGCGCATTGGCGGCCTGAACGCCGTAGATCTTGATATTTGGGTTCAGGCTCTTGATCGCATAGGCTACACCGCTGATCAGACCGCCTCCTCCGATCGGACACAGCACGGCATCCGTGTCTTTCAGCTGATCCAGGATCTCCAGTCCAATGGTTCCCTGCCCCGCGATCACATGGTCGTCATCAAACGGATGAATAAAAGTAGCACCGCTTTCCTTCTGCAGTTCCACCGCTTTGTCATGAGCATCGTCATAGGTTCCTTTTACCAAAACAACTTCCGCTCCCAAATGTCTGGTCGCTTCCACTTTGCTGATCGGGGCACCATCCGGCATGCAGATCGTACTTTTTATCCCCATACGTGTTGATGCAAGCGCAACGCCCTGCGCATGGTTTCCTGCACTGCAGGCAATAATCCCCGCCGCCCTCTGCTCGGGCGTTAACTGACTGATCTTATAGTAGGCGCCTCTTAGTTTAAAGCTTCCTGTCAGCTGCAGGTTCTCAGTCTTTAAATAAATTTCCCGTCCCTCGGCAAATTCCGGGGCATAGATCATATCGGTCTTTCTTGCTGTATCTTTCAGGATATAGGCAGCCTGATAGATCTGGTCAAGTGTCAACATAATACAGATTACCTTTCTTTCATTCCACTGACCCGCTGCGGCTGCAGCAGGCAGTCATAGCGGATTGCTTTTCCTTCCATGGTAAAGGACGGTTTGATCCCGCCCAGATATGGTCCTTTCAGCGGCCGTTTGATCACGATTCTTTCCGGTCCTGCCTGAATCGCCGCATTCAAAAGCGCTTCTTCCTCCTCGCAGGGACGTTCCAGATAATGCAGGAGCTGGAATTTCTTTCCCACCAGAGCGCTTTTTCTTCGTTCCGGAAACATGGGATCCAATAAGATCACATAAGGCTTCCCCTGCAGAGAAGATAATCCTTCCAGACTGTCCCCTTCTGTCAGTTCCATCCGGGATACAATCTCCTGCAGTTCGGGGATCTTTGCCGCTCTTTTCAGGGAATCCTTCAAAAGGGCAGCGATCACTGGGTCTTTTTCATACAGTTTCACGAAACACCCAGATGCAGCCAGCAGTAAAGCATCCTCGCCCATACCGGCCGTCGCATCCACCGCGAATAGTGCTTTCTCCTGGTTTGCCAGCCGGTTCAGTCCTGCTGCTTTCACTAACAGTTCCCGGTTCAGGTTTTCTTTTCTGACCCGCGGAAGCATATCGGAAAGATCTCCTTTCATGGACAGGCTGTCATAAGAAAGGGTAAGTCCTTCGCTTCCCGCAGAGAGCACGAGCACATCTTCCGGCAGATCCTCCGCACAGCGGCAGAACGCTGCTTTCAGATGGTCTGCCAAATGAACAGCCTCTTGTTCCGTTTCCGGACCGGAAGCTGTCACTACCAGTCTTTTCGATGAAAAATCTGAATCTTTCGTCAGTTTGCTCACGGCTGATATCCATCCGGTTCGTTTTTTCTTTCCTGCTTCTCGCGCAAAATGCAGTTCCTATTATTCCACATTCAGAGTGTTTTTACAATAAAAAAGAGGACGTCTCAAGACATCCTCTTTTTGAACTCCATTCTTCAGTTATGGAAAACAGATCTATGGATCAGGACCAGCTCTTCATGACATCTTCTGCAGTTTCCTTATCACCCATTGCCATAAATGCCTTGATCGTGTCGCACAAAAGTGCCAGAGTAAAAACGGCAAAAGCGATGAATTCGACGACGTAGAAGGGCCAGTATGGGATCAGCAAAGTACCGGTGCATTCGCCGCTGATCCTTTTACTCTGAATGATCCCCAACAGTGCATAAGTAGCAAAGCCCATCGTGAACGTAGAAAGCAGTGCCGTAAAGCCGAAGAAGAAAAACCGCAGCTTATTGGGCATCATACGGACAAACATGACCACGTGGATATGTCCATGTTCAGTCTGTGTATAAGCCCAGGATGTGAAAACAACGATACACAGCATACACTGCACCAATTCATAAGAACCGGTGATACGGCTGTTAAAGAACAATCCCAGTATCGCATCCACAAACATGAGCAGCATCATACAGACCACAAGGGCCATACTCAAAAAGCAGATATAATAGCAGATCTTTTTGATCGCACTAGTAGCTTTCAATACAGCAGATTTCATCGTTCCCGCCTTCCTTTCCCATGCCGGACGCCGCAGGGACGCCCGGCTGTTGATCGTTTCATGGGATCAGATTTTATTATTTTCCATATGTCATGGGATCAAACTGCCAATCTTTATAATTGAATTCAGCATCCCAGTCTCCCTCATGAGCCGGAGCAAGTTCTTCTACGATCGCTACGCACTGATCATAGATTGCCTGTCCGTCCAGACCTGCATCATTCAGGTACTGTACATACCATTCATGGATCGGTCCTACCAGTTCTTCGGACTGTGCCCACTCTTTGAGTTCCGGTGAAGGATCATAAACTTCTACGTTGTTCTCGGCCATCTTATCGCCAACCCAGTAGTTGCAGGAATCCCACCAGTAACCAGCCATATCGCTTGCATAGCCGGCAGCAAACTGATCGATGATAGCCTTCAGATCATCCGGCATGCCGTTGTATACATCCTTGTTCATCATAACAAAGCAGGATGTGAAGTTAACGGGCAGTTTCAGACAGTAGTCAATCGGCTCATAGAGTTTGAAGCAATCAATGTTGTGCCAGTCATTGCAGAAGCCATCGATAACGCCCTTGCTGACAGCTTCATAAACATCAGAAGTCGGCATGGTGATCGGGGTAGCGCCTAATGCTTCTACGTATTTTGCAGCAACTGTACCTGCAGCACGAAGCTGAAGTCCCTTGAAATCATCCTGTGTCTCGATCTTTGTCTTAATGGTAGAGATCGGAGCATATGCGCAGGAATGAAGCGCGATCGGAATCCAGTCGCCAAGTTCTTTCTGAACTTCCGGAATCCTCTCATACATAGCTTTGTAAACATCCGTACCCATACGAGCGCTGGTAATTCCATTACCGCAGAGGTTAATGAATTCGGAGATCGGGAAACGGCCTCCGAAGAAGGATGTACAGGACCAACAGATGTCGGCCATGCCGTCCTTTACGCCGTCCATAGTCTCGGTAGCGCCCAGAAGAGAACCGCCGGGATTGAAGGTGAAGGTGATGCGACCTTCAGAAGCTTCGCTGATCTGATTGCAGAGAGTTTCAATGTACTCTTCGCACATACTGGTAGAAGCGTCATGGTTTACAACGATCAGGTTGTACTCTTCTGCTGCCGAAGCGGTCAGCGGCAGGAGTGAGAAACACAGCACCAGCGCCACGACAAGTGTCAGAACTTTTTTCATTGTGTTATCCTCCATTTTTTATTAATTTTGGCCTTAAGCATTCACAAACTCAAGGCTGATGCACATAGTTAACTGATATATCCGAGAAGCCTCGGCAGGAGCAGAGCGATATCCGGGATCGCGCAGAGAATGATGATCGCTACACACATACCAAGCACCATTGGCGCAACACCACGGAATATCTTTTGTAGCGGAACATCCTTTGCCACACCTGCCACTATGTATACGTTCATTCCAACCGGCGGAGTGATAAGGCCCATTTCCATGACCATGATCATAAGCACGCCGTACCAGATGCCGTTGAATCCCAGTTCTGTCATGATCGGAAGGAAGATCGGAACTGTCAGCATAACCATGGCCAGAGAGTCCATGAGGCATCCCATGACGGCATAGATCACAATAATGATCGCCAGGATGATGTATTTGCTGACAGACAGTCCGTTAACAAACTCTGCTAATACGGTGGGCAGACGGGTGATCGTCAGGAATGCACCGAATACATAGGCACCGATGAGGATCAGGAAGATCATACCGGAAGTCTTTACCGTATCACGCAGGCAGCTGGCCAGCACTTTCCAGGTGAACTTGCGTCTTGCAATCAGATAGATCAGGGCAAGTGTAGCGCCGACAGCAGATGCTTCGTTGGCAGTAAACCATCCGCCGAAGATACCGCCGATAACGATGATGAACAGGACAAGGATCGGCAGGGCGCCTGTCAAAGATTTCATTTTTTCTTTAAAAGTAAAATGCAGTTTGCCCGGCGCACGGTCAGGATGGATATGCACAACGATGGAGATCGCTGCAATATAGCAGATGGCCAGGATAATACCGGGCAAGATGCCTGCAGCGAACAATCCTCCGATGGACTCGCCGGAAACAATACCATAAATGATAAAGCCAGTACTCGGAGGGATCAGGATTCCCAGGGTACCTCCCGCAGCAATGGAACCGCAGGACAGTCCGTCGTCATACCCATGTTCACGCATCTCAGGAAGTGCCACAACACCCATGGTAGCTGCAGTAGCAGCGGTAGAACCGCAGATCGCGGAGAACCCTGCACAGGCGGCTACTGTTGCGGCAGCCAGGCCTCCTCGCCGCGCACCCAGAAGGCAGTGTGCACATTTATAGAGGCCGGCCGACATGCCGGAGTGGAACGCCAGGTTCCCCATTAGAACAAATAGGGGTATGACTGTAAAGGAATACATTGTCGCCTGTGTGAATGGGATATTGCGGAAAAGAGTGAGCGCCGGCGTAAGACCGCGAACAAACCAGACTCCGAAGAATCCCACGGCCATCATACAGATACCGATGTTCATGCCCATGAATAGCAGCACTAAAAGTATACCTACACCGATAAGCGCAATAGTCAGATTGCTCAAAATATCGCCTCCGTTTCTTAAAACTCCCGACAATGAACGACCTGCCAAAGAACGGCTTGCATCATATAGACTGCATAAAGATCGGTCTTTTTTATGACTTTATTCACTAAAAAATTAGCATAAAGATATATACAGCGCAATTGACATTACTGCCGATATATATATATGAATTTTGTTGTTTGTACACAATTTCATACATTAAACATTGGTATTATTCCATAGTTTTGTACAAATATCTTTTTCATCCAGCAGTCCTCCCGCGCAGATCACTTTTCCATTGATCCTGGCCATGTTATCTATATGGCGCGGGCGAACCTCCATCCGTTTTTCCAACTTGTTCTTTCCATCATATGCTGTGATCAAAAACTGCATGCTGTCACTTCCTTTCATTATGATATTATTTCACATACATTGTATTTCAATATAAAATGATGCGAAATCAAATTGCAATACAATTTCGCATTTTGGGTAGCAAATACATTCAGAACAGGCTATAATCTGACACAGGATTATTGATAGCCCGGAACGCAAATACTACTGTATAGTTTTGTTCTGCAGTCATTTTATGCAAACAGTTAAAAGCCTTCAAACAATAAAGCCCATTGCCTCTGTTTTGTTGGCAGGGATCCTCTGGGGCGTGATCAATATTTTCATAAAAACATTTTCCGAGCACGGACTTGACGCGCTGCAGATCTCAGCGATCAGGATGACCGTCGCTTTCGTTGTGTTTTCCCTCACTGTACTTATAAAGGACCGGTCAAAGATCAGGATCCGCTTAATAGATATCTGGATCTTTGCCTGTACCGGTATTATCAGCATTGTCCTGTTCAATACCTGTTATTTTTATACGATGATCAACAGTCAGGCATCCGTTGCGGTAGTACTGCTCTATACTTCGCCGGTTTTCGTCATGCTGATCTCAGCAGTTGTATTTAAAGAGAAGATTACGTTTCAGAAGATTCTGGCTCTTGTCCTGACTTTCGCAGGTTGTGTTCTTGTCGCTGGTCTGATCGGCGGATCGTATGCAATACCACCGTTCGTGATTCTGACCGGCATTGCATCCGGCCTGTTTTATGCCCTGTATTCCATCTTCGGAAATATCGGTTTAAAAAAATATGACACCATGACGGTGACATTCTGGACATTTCTGTTTGCGTTTGCGGCAGCTCTGCCCCTGGGAAAACCAGATCAGATAATTGAATCTTTCCGGGCTGACCCTGTATTGATCCTGTGGGGTGTCGGCATTGGGATCGTCTCTACGGTGCTGCCGTATTTTTTCTATACCTGGGGATTGGGACATATGGAAACATCAAGAGCAGCTATTTTAGTGGCTGTCGAACCAATGGTCGGATGCATCATCGGCATGGCTGTGTTCGGTGAGCCTCACAATATCATGAAGATCGCAGGGATCTTATTGATCCTGCTTTCCATCGTGATCCTGAACATTCATCCGAAAAGATACTCCTGAAAAATAACATTTCCATACAATGATAGATTAGTATTATTATCTGTCTGATAATAAAATGATTGCCTGCGTATATAAATATCATATTCCGCAGGATAATTCTGCTTTACTGGATCAGGCAAAGCAAAACATGAATAATCTGTTCGGAGAACCATTGCCGTTTTCAACCGCCTCGCAGCCCGGCATTTTACTGGAGCTGGTCAGTGATCAGGCGCAGCTGCAGGAAGGAATGTCTTCCTGGCATAAACCTGGAGTGAATGCCGTTATGTATATTGATGAAAACTCTCAGTATCTCATTTTCACAGTGCTTGCCGAAATGCAAAACGCAAAAAATACCACGGTGAAAATGTCCGGTCTTTCCGGAACAGAGGACCTTACGCCGGAGGAAATCGCTATGGTAAACACCTATATTGATTTCATGCAGTCCCAGGTCACCCAGCAAGTAAACCAGTATATTGATTTCCTGAAAAAGCAAAGGCCTGATTCTGCACAGCAATGATCTGACAGTATTAACGGTGCAAACCTTGGGAATCGCTCTGGGGTTCGTCGGCAACTACGCCCCTTGCGGACTTTCACCACAGACTGCCCGCATACCCGTCACACTAACAAATGGCGATAGCTCATATTCACTATCGCCATTTGTAACACTTATGTTTTTTTATTTTCGGATTATCTTGCAGCCCACTCTTGCGCACTGGCTACTGCATCGTCCCAGATCAGCTGGGCATCACCTGTCATAAAGCCGGTCTCGTCATAAGTGACATTCACAATCCCGTCTTCCAAGGTCCCTTCCAGCACCTGCTGTTCATCGAAGGCTTCCCATGCCAGATAGAAGATATTCTGTTCTTCGTTAGTACCGGCGGTAATCGTCGCATCCCCAAATCCATAGGTTCCATCAAAGACTTTCTTTAATGTATACTGCTCCGGAATATCCACTCCTTCTTCCTCTGCCCCGGCAGTATCCATAGGCTCCTCAGCTTCTGTACTCTCGGCCTCTTCCGCCTCTTCCACAGCCGCTTCCTTAGACTCTCCCGAAGCCGGAACATCAATATGATAAGCTGCCTCAGAAGGTCCTACATAATCCTCTGCCGGATAATATCTGTTTGTCTGGAATCCGCGATTCGCCTGCATGAATTCATCTGCCTGATACGGCCAGAGCTCTGTACCCGGTACAGCACCGTTTGCAGGACGAAGGCCAACACCAAAACCATGAGGTGCACCTTCCACGATATATAATTCCGCAGGAAGTCCCAATTCGAGCGCCTGATCCCGCAGGGCGGTAGATGTCACAGGGCCATTACCGTCTTCCGAACCGACGCAGATATAAAATGCCGGAAGATAATGGTTGTCTTCCTGGGAAAGAATCATGCTGGCGCCATAGATTACCAGCTCCACATCCACATCGCCGGAAATTTCATCAATCGCATCCGGAACATAATCCGAATCATAAACAGATGCATTCAGATAGCCGTACAGATAGTTCACAGAACCACCCATGATCGTGCCGCCGCCACCTGACCAACCTAAAGCTGCATACATATCCTGTCCGCCAAGATCATGCTCCATAACATAGTTTTTCACCACTTTCACATAACGGTTATAATCCATAAATACATCTTCTTTGGAATAAGGAGCTACTCGCCTCTGCAGCAGGAAATAATTGTATCCAAGATCATTGAACACTTCTGCAGCCGGATATCCTTCCGATCCGTTGGACCATACCATATAACCGCCGCCGGATACTGCAATAATGTTGCCTTTCGCCTGGCTTTGGTCTTCCACCAGATAGGTAATGGCAAATGGCTCAAATCCATAGCCGAACATCTGTGAAGTATCAATGTCTTCTTCTGTAAATTCCTCACCGTCTACACAGGGCATTTCCACGCCATCCCAGATCATCAGGATCCGGTCATCAAAGGAATCTGCTTCAATCAAATTGGCGCGCGCTTCCAGCGCTGCGTTCACCGCTTCTACCGTCTCTTTCTTTTTCATGTTGTTGACGGCTTTATTGTAAGCTTTGTAAGAGTCTTCTTCCATGATCGGCTTCAGAGCCTGAATGTTTTTAAAGTTCCTGTTTTCCAGTTTGATAATCGTTTCCAGATCTGCATCTGCCGGAATTTCTGTAATAAACCGGTCATAATCAGTCTGGGCATATTCCGGAATCTGCAATTCTTCTGTGGTCTGTACCTCGCCTGCAAAAGCAGGGATCGCCATCGCGGCTGCCACGGCAAGACCTAATACCATTGCTACAAACTTTTTCATTGCATTACCTCCTGTTCAAATTTGTTGATTGAAATCAGTTCTTTTTTATCATTAATAAAATGCTGCTACAATCCGTATTTCGTATCTGGTAATATAGATTCGTAACCTGTATTCTGCATAATACGTTTCCGCCTGTTATCTGATTATCTGGTAATCGGAGCCCAGTCCGCTTCTTCCTCCAGTGCATCTTCATACATGGTCTGGAGATCCTCACCATACAGACCTATAAAGTTGCTGTCCGCTTCAACGGTTCCATCCGAATACACATTTCCCATTATGAATGTCGGCATTTTTCCGCCCATTCCGTAAAACTGTACAGCAAATCTGGTTTCGTCTTCGTTCAGTGCGAAGATTACATCCGTATCCATCAGGATATAATACCCGTAAAAGGCCTTTGCCTTCACAAATTCTTCCGGTGCATCCGGGAAGTAAATGGCTTCTATTCCGGATTCTACCGTTTCCGTATCTTCCACCACGACTTCCTCCATTCCCGCATCGGTATCTTCCGTTACAGAATATCCCAGATGGGACTGCATGAATTCATCCGACTCCGGAAGCAGATTCTTGCATTCTTCGGTTATATGTGCAGCGCTCTCCTGCCCGATCCCAAATCCATGTCCTGCACCTGTCATAACCGTCAGTTTACAATCGGTCTGATCTTTTATCAAATTATACAAGGCGAGAGAATCTTCATACCTTCCGGTGTTATCCAGATCTCCGGTACAAATATAAAATGCGGGAAGACTGGGATTATCCATCTCTTTCTTCACAACATACCCCTGAAAGCCATCCGTTTCTTCCGGTGCTTCATCCAGGACCTTAAATGCCGAATAAATCATCACTGCCACATCAAAATCCGCACTGATCGCATCTATTTCATCCGGAACATAGGAAGAACAGTACCCGTCTGCCGGCGTTAAATTGCCAAACATATTAAAGAATACTGTCATCTCTGCGGTACCTGCTCCACCCCAGCTGGCAACTGCGATCATATCCTGCCCGCCATAATGATTCTCTGCTGCCTCTTTCTTTACCAGACGGATGGCACGCTGCAAATCCATGGCAGCATCATCTACACTGTATGGTGCGGACCGCATGGCAAGCATAAACACATTGTATCCCATTGCCTGATATGCAATGGCTGCCGGATGGCCTTCAACGGCATCACCGCTGTGATTTCTGCACAGAATGATCAAATTGCCTTTCGCAGTCTGCGGATCCTCCGCAAGCATTTTGATAAGCCGCGGGTCATATCCGTAGGAATACAATCTGCCGCCTTTGTCCAGTCCTTCTTCTGTGATGGTTTCCCCATCAACCACCGGCATCGTCTGACCATCCCAGATCAAAACGATGTTTCCTGTCAGCGGTTTTACCTGAACCAGTACATCGGCCACTGCATTCGCATCTTCCGCAGTCGCCGTATTACGGTTTTGTTTGAATTTGGCAAATGCTTTCTGATATTCTTTATAAGATTCTTCCGTAAAAAACGTTTCCAGGTCTTCAATAATCGTATTATTCCTGCTGACCAGCTTCACCATATCCTCCGGGTCCGCCCCTTCCGGTACTTTCCAGAGATAGTCTTTCAGATCCTGTGGTGCAACATCCGTTTCAGGATAATCCTGCTGATCCTGCAGTCCGGAATCTGCTTCTGCTACCTGTTCCTGATCTCCGGCAAAAACCATTCCAGCTGTAATGACAAGCATTCCCATAATCGCCAACAATGTTTTACAAATGTGCTTCATTCGTTTCTCCTCTCTTCTTTCCGTATTCCTGGTCTTCCGTGTTTCTTGATGATGATCAGTATTTAACATTCCATACTGCTGACTACAAGTCTTGTTTCGTATTCTGCTGTTTCAGTACGTATTTGGTTTATAATTCTTTTTTCTACTCGTTTTTTCTGGCTACAACCGCATGGACAACGTCTGCAACGTAATTTCCGTTCGCGCCATTACGGAAACACTCTCCTCCAACAAAAGCAAAGTTGATCACAAGACTGTGGGGAAGTATATCAATGCTTTGTGAAACGTCTTTGCCATGTTAGGAACAAAAAACATGGACTATTGGCGCATCCCCGAAAAGCAAAAGCAGCACCACGCCGGATGCTGCTCTTGCTCTAAAGAGGGGTTGCTTTATGCTTTCTATATGACAGGCCCGGATATATGAGCCTTTGTTTTATGATTATCTTACTAACAGATTCTGAAAAAACTGTATCCGGCGGATGTTTTTTCTGTGAAAAGCCATGGCCGGCAGTATCCTTACTGCTTCCTGTAAGGATCAGAACCAGGAGCCGTTATATTTCTTCTGCGCCTTTCGCATGACAGCGATCCCGAGCAGAAATCCCAAACCTAATGCCACAAGTGACAGGAGTGTCCGGAACAGCAGGTTAATGATCCCTGCAAGGCATATCCCAGTCCCGATCATGATCAGCCCGATGCCTATCAGGGAGCAGTAGGCCGGGATATCGTCCGGTTTGACTCTCTGATAATGATACTCATGCAGTAAGGAGACCTTCTGTTTCATCCATATCAGCAGGCCCAATACGATGCAGAGGATCCCCACAGCCATCTCCAGGGCAACACCAATGATAAGTCCCGTTTCCATTTCAGTATAATTTCCTGACTATTTTCCGGCTCAGGTATATGCACACGACAAAGCCGAT
>JAFWOB010000026.1 GCA_017510065.1 Parasporobacterium sp. | reverse complement strand
TGGAAGATCCTTGCCATGACCGAGGATCTTCACAACGATCCGGATCTCATGAAAGACAACATCATGACAGAATACGAAACCCGCTGGTCGCAGGAAGGCAAAGCCATTTGCGCCATGCATCTTGAGCGGCCGTGAGGTTGCATCCCGGGAAGGCACCGGAAAGCCATGCGAGCGTTTCGAGCACCGACCGGAACACCCGCAGGAAATACAGTAACGAAAGGACCAAGCATGAACGAAGAAATCAAAAAACTGATCGAGATCCTCACGGACATCAATGAGGACGTGGATTTTGCAAATGAGAAGGCTCTGGTGGACGACGGCCTGATCGATTCCTTTGACATCACGTCGATCATTACGGCGCTGGATGAGGAATACGGCGTCAGGATCGAAGCATCCGAGATCGAACCGGAAAACTTTAACAGTGTAGAAGCGATACTGGAGACAGTGAAGCGCTATCAGAAAAAGAAATGACCAGAAATGTACTTGAATGGCTGGAGGAGGCGGCTGCAAGAAGGCCCGACGCCCCGGCGTTCCGAAATCAGGACAGTGAAGTAACCTATGCCCGTCTCTATGACAGATCGAAAGAGATCGGGACTTTTCTCGCGCGCCAGATCGATAGGCAGCAGGGCGTTCTTGTTTTCATGGAAAAAGGCCCCGCATGTCTGTGTGCCATGATGGGGATCGTGCAGGCCGGATGCTTTTATACGCCCATCGATCCTGCCATGCCCATGGAGCGGATGCAGCTGATCGTATCTGTGCTGCAGCCCGCCTGCATTCTGTGCAGCGGCAAATATAAAGAAAAGGCAGCAGAGCTTTCCGATGTCCCCGTATTTGTAGCGGAGGAGATCCTGGCAGAGCAAGATGAAGCGCTTCTTCAAAAGCTTCGCGGCGTCCATCTGGACAATGACCTGCTGTACGTCCTGTTTACCAGCGGATCCACGGGCCTTCCCAAGGGAGTCGCCATTACCCACCGCAGCGTGGTGGATTTTATCGACTGGACGAGCAGCACCCTTCCGGTGGACGAGGACTGCATTTTCGGCAATCAGGCGCCTTTATATTTTGACAACTCTGTGCTGGATATCTATACCTCCATCCGGATCGGCGCCTGCGTGGATTTTATCCCGCCGCAGCTGTTTTCCTTCCCGGGCAAGCTGGTAAGCTACATGAAAGAGCACGCTGTCAACACGGTGTTCTGGGTGCCTTCGGCGCTGGCCAATCTCTCCTCCAGCGGTGCGCTGGAAAATGCAGTGCCGGATCTTCGCAACATTTTCTTCTGCGGGGAAGTAATGCACTGCAGCACCTTAAATGAATGGAAGCGGCATCTTCCGAAGGCTCATTACGTCAACATGTACGGCCCCACGGAGATCACGGATGTCTGCGCCTACTATATCATCGACCGGGAGTTTGCGGATACCGACTCCCTGCCCATCGGCTTTGCCTGCAGCAATTCCTGGGTAGGGCTCATCGACGGGGAGATCTGCGTCGGCGGAACCTGCCTGTCACCCGGCTATTACAATGCGCCGGAGAAGACGGCGGAAGTATTTGTTCAGAATCCCTTAAGACCCCAGATCCGGGAGATCATCTACAAAACCGGCGACCTGGGAGAGTACAATGACCGGGGCGAGCTGATGTTCCTGGGACGCAAGGATTCCCAGATCAAACGCCATGGCTACCGCATTGAGCTGGGGGAGATCGAGACCGCCCTGTGCAGCATTCCGGAAGTCCACAAAGGATGCTGCCTGTTTGACAGCGGAGAGGACACGATCGTCTCGTTCTACACCGGCGATATCGACGAAAAGAGCATCAACCGCATTTTGAAGAAGAAGCTTCCGAAATACATGCTCCCGGATATCTATGTTCACAAGGACAGCCTGCCGGAGACCGGCAACGGCAAGATGGACCGGGTAAGGATCAGGCAGGACTGGAATCATGAGCATTCTGTCAATTGAATTTATCGGTCTGACGTTAGCGACCGTTATCGTTTATTATATTGTCCCGCTGAAGGTGCGCTGGTGGGTGCTTCTTGCGGCCAGCGCGGTATTTTATGCCCTTGCGGGATGGCAGGGCTGCGTCTGGCTGGTGCTGGTGGCGGCGGAAACGTTCCTGCTGTCATTGCTCCAGCAAAAGCTCCTGGGCAGGGAAAAGGAGATCGCGGAGAAGGAGGAAATCCTCCTGGCAGCGAAGGAGAAGGCGGAGCAGGATCCATCTTCCCAGAAAGATCCGGAGACACTGGAGGAGGTTTGGGAATTCCCGGACCAGGAGCTTCCGGTCCTTCCGGAGAAAGGCTGGTTTTCCTCCAGCCGCAAGGTGAAAAAGCTCCGCAAGATCGTACTGGCAATCACGCTGATCCTGCCTTTTGCGGCCATGGCCGTGACAAAATATTATGGGTGCCTTAGGGACTGGATCAGTTCCATGCCGGAACTGTCTTTGATCCTGCCGCTGGGGCTTTCGTATTTTACCTTCCAAATGGCGGGCTACTGCGTGGACATTTACCGGGGCAAATACCCGGCGGAGCGAAATCCTTTCAAATACCTGCTGTTCGCCTCCTTCTTCCCCCAGATGACCCAGGGGCCCATTTCCCCGTATCCGCAGCTGATGCCTCAGCTGGAAAGAGGGAACCGCTTTGAGCCGGACAATTTTGTCATGGGTGCGCAGTTGGCGCTGTGGGGCTATTTTAAGAAAATGGTACTGGCAGACCGCCTGGCAGCAGTCACCGACGCCATCAGCACGGAAAGCAGGGGCTGGTTCATCCTGCTGACCGTGATCATTTACGCGATCCGTCTGTATGCGGATTTTTCCGGCGGCATGGACGTGATCCGGGGCGCCGCGAAAATGCTGGGCATCGACATGGTGGAGAACTTCCGCCGGCCTTTCTTCTCCTTCAGTGTGGCGGAGTACTGGCGCAGGTGGCACATTTCCCTGGGCGTGTGGTTCCGAAGCTACCTGTTCTATCCCATTACCACCAGCGGGTTTGGGCTGTTTTTAAGCAAGCTGGGAAGAAAACTTTTCGGAAAGAAAGCCGGCCGTGGACTTCCGGCAACGGTATCCACCATCGTGATCTTCTTCCTGATCGGCATCTGGCATACCGCCAATGGCAATGCGGTGATCTTCGGATTGTACTTCGGCCTGGTCATGGGCATCGAGATCTTGCTGGAGCCGGCCTTCAAGAAGCTGAAAAAGAAACTCCACGTAAAGGAAAAGAGCATCCCCTGGAAGATCTTTACCCTGGTCCGCACCTGGATCCTGATCCTGATCCCCCAGTACTTTGCTTTTACGGCGGGGCCGGAGACCGCATTTGCCCTGCTTGGAAATACCTTTAAAAACTGGAGTTTTGAAAATGCCTGGGCCCAGTTCACCACTCCCATGGTGGCTCTCGGCTGGTATATCGCCGGCGGCGCCTTCCTGGTCATGCTGGTGGTGGACATCATCTGTGAAAAGAAACCGGATCTGAATGCGAAGCTGGCGAGAGGGCCGTTCTTCATCCGCTGGCCACTCCTGCTGCTGTTGATCGTGGCAATCCTGACCTATGGATGCTATGGCGCAGGCTATGATCCCTCCGCATTCTTATATACGCATTTTTAAAATGATAAGAAGCCCGGGTCTGCATGCTTTTTACGCGGCCCGATAAATGATATGGAAGACAAGAACATTGACCTGGAACAATTAAATAACGAAGAAACGCCGGCAGTCTCAGCCGAAGCTCCGTCAGATGCACCGGCGAAAAGCAAAAAACCGCGCAGACGCGGCTGGTTTTTCATGCGCCTCGCGATCTTTGTCTGCATCTCTTTGATGGCGCTGACGTATTTCATTTACGTGTTCACGCCCAAATACCCTTACGGGATCTGCAGCCTGTTCAACTATTACGGAACGGACAAGAGCACCATCGACGTGCTGGCGGTGGGCACCAGCCTGTGCTACACGGACCTGAACACCAATGTCCTGTGGAACGAATACGGCATCGCCTGCTATGACCTGGCAACTGCCGAGCAGCCCTTCTGGAGCACCTATTATTATCTGAAGGAAGCCATCCGCACCCTGAAGCCCAAGGTGCTGCTGCTGGATCTGAAGGCGATCTCCTATCTGGAAGACAAGGTGGACAGGACAAGGACGGTACTATGCTCCTTTGGCATTCTTAATCCCATCAGCCGGCTGAAATGCATTTACGAATGCGTGGAGCCGGAGGAATTCCTGGGCTATGCGTTGGCATTTTCCCAGGTCCATACCAATTATTATAAGACCAAGCCGTCAGACTATGTCATCCCGCCGGACAATGGCGGCCGCGGCCCCAGCTGGAAAGGCTATATCGAAAAAGACGAGCATGCGGATCACGATCCGCCCTCCATCAATTTCTCATTTGCCACGCCCAAATACGTCAATGAGCATGAGTCGGAGTATTTCGAGAAGATCCTGCAGCTGTGCGTGGACAACGACCTTACGGTCATGCTGATCGGCTATCCCAATGCGGATTACAAGCACGATCATCTGTATTACTGCGCGGCCTTTGAGATCGCGGAAAAATACGGCATCACCGGCATCAATTACAACCTGCCGCAGTACAGCACCGGTATCAATTATCATACCGACTGTGCCGACTGGCAGCATCTGAACGTCAGCGGCAGCGTCAAATTCACCAGAGCCGTCGGGGAGGAGCTGGTCAAATACTATGATCTGGAGGACCACCGGGGCGATCCGGCGTACGCTTCCTATGACGAGTGCGCCGAAAAATGGTTTGAGAAATATCCGCAGTACCGTTGGTCGTACTGATCCGGCGGAGCAAACGGCTGTAAACGGCTGCTTCTGAAAATTGACGCGGGAAAACGGCCCTTTTCTAAAAATACCCCTGAAAAACGGGGTGTTTTTTAGAAAATTTCCTGTTTTCTAAAAAACATGGCTATTTTGGGGGCTATTTTTAGAAAATTCATGAAAAACAAGAGATTCTTCGAACATTTCTAAAAAACCACCTGTTTTTGGCGGGTAATTTTAGAAATATTGTTTTTTTCTAATACAAGGCGAAAATATCAAACATTATTTTAGAAATCCATGAAGCAGACCATCACTTACAAGATCATACGGAGCCGGCGACGGACGCTGGGCGTGGAGATCCGCGGGGGAGAAGTGATCGTACGCGCACCGCTGCGCTGCCCCATCTGGGAGATCGAAAGTTTCGTCCGAACGCACCTTAGATGGATCGAAAATCATCTGGCGAAAACAGAAACCGCGCAGGAAACAGCGCAGCAGCAAGGACTCCTGAGCGAAGAAGAGATCCGCGCGCTCACGAAACAGGCGAAGGAAGTGATCCCCGAACGCGCGGCATTCTATGCAAAACAGATCGGCGTTTCCTATGGTAAGATCACGATCCGCTGCCAGAAGACCCGTTGGGGAAGCTGCAGCAGCAAGGGCAATCTCAGCTTCAACTGCCTCCTGATGCTTACTCCGCCCGAGGTACTGGACAGTGTCGTGGTGCATGAGCTGTGCCACCGAAAATACATGAATCATTCCCAACTGTTCTATCAGGAAGTGCTTAAGGCATACCCGGAGTACCGGAAATGGAACCGGTGGCTGAAGAAAAACGGCGCGGTGCTTCTTCGCCGGGCAGGGAAAGAATAATGGCGGCGAAAGCATTTTCCGGAAAGACCCGGGGCAGGCGGCGAAAGCCGTCTGTTTTTTTTTGTGCAAAACGAAAATCTGTGATTGTCGAAACCGCCCGTATCCTATATAATAAAAAGCACTGAATTTCATACAATAGAATGAATTGTGTAATATGAAAGGAGAGGGAATGAAGAGCAATATTAATCAAACAACACTTCATCCATACAGCAGAAGCGTATCCATTATCGGTGTGGGCTGCACGCCGTTTATGTATACGCTGGACAATCCGGAAACTGCAGGTCTTACCGAAGGTGAAATGTTTGGATACGCTGCCTACAAGGCAATGGAAGATGCCGGAGTAACGCCGAAGGACGTGGATTTTTATTTCCATGGACAGGCCAGCCCGTTCAATGGATCCAACTACATCACTCCCAACATGCAGGTATCAGAATGGTTCGGTATGAGAGGCAAGGCTTCCATCCATCATTCTGAA
This sequence comes from Parasporobacterium sp., assembly GCA_017510065.1. GTDB lineage: Bacteria > Bacillota > Clostridia > Lachnospirales > Lachnospiraceae > RGIG5612. Next base: position 2,039 of record JAFWOB010000026.1, on the reverse strand, counting down.
GCATGCTGTACCGGTTATCTTGGTCTGGAGCAGGCAGTCAATGCCGTTGCTTCCGGCAAATATAACGTGGTGCTGTCCGCCTGTGTAGAGTTTGGCGATGCCATCGCGGATCCCGACAAGCCGGCGCATATCCGCAAAAAATTTGATGACGCCCTGTTCCAGGAATCATTGAAGTGGATTTATGACCGTGCCTACACCCGTGCCATGATGTGCGGCCCGAACCTGCATCAGGACGACGGTGCAGCCTGGTATAAGGCAGAGTATGGTCTGACCGATGAGCAGATGGACGACACCCTGATCCACATGGCCATCAACAGCAGACGTTCTGCTTCCAAGAACCCGCTGGCACTGGCCCGCAAGACCTATGAAGAGCTGGCGAAGGAGCAGGGATTCGATGATGTCATGGAGTACATGAAGTCTTTCTATAATCCCAAGATGACAGCTAACCTGAGAGCTTCCGGTCTGGAGCTGAAATGCGATGGCGCAGCAGCGCTGATCGTTTGCCCGACGGAAATGGCATCCCAGTTTACTGACAAGAAACCGATCGAAGTCCTTGGTATCGGAAATGCAACCCGTGAAGCAAACCAGCCGCACGTAGAGCTGTATGCAACCATGGAAGCAACCAGACAGGTTTATGAGCTGACAGGCGTGAAGCCGGATGAGATCGATCTGCTTCAGACCAATGACTTCTTTATTACATCACAGCTGATTGCCGGCGAAGTATCCGGATATCTTCCGGCAGGTGAAGGCTGGAAGTACTTCATCGAAGGTCGTACAGCATATGACGGAGACAAGCCGATCAACACCAGCGGCGGCAGATGCTCCTTTGGTCATGCTCATGCGGCCAGCGGTATGGCGGATATCTATGAAGCCGTGATGCAGATGCGCGGCCTGTGCGGCGAACGTCAGGTGAAGAAACTGCCGAAGACTTCCTTTATCAGAGGATTCGGCGGAGCGCAGAATGTAGCTTCGATCATTTTACGGACAAAAGAGTGAGGAGGCTGTTATGGGAGTTAAGTTAGAAAGAATCGTAAAAACATATTATGACAATCTGGCAGCAGGCAAGATCACAGCCCGTAAATGCCAGGACTGCGGCGCAGTCGAATGGCCTCCGCTTCTGGGCTGCAACTACTGCGGCAGCACCAACATGGAATGGATCGAGATTTCAGGACACGGCAAGATGGTTCAGATGGTCATGCCGTCCCCCATCACCCAGAGACCGGAAATGGAAGACATCCGGCCCTACTGCCTGGCAGTGGTTGAGATCGAGGAAGGTCCCGCAGTCAACGCAATGGTCCGCGGAGTCAACCGCAAGAACAAAAACCTGATCATGGAACAGATGCCGGGCGTACCGGTTCACGCCACCATCGTTCCGCGTGACGGCTATGACACCGTGATCTTCGATCTGGACGAGGTTCCGGAAGTTCCGAAGAAAGCCAAATAATACCTGTCGTTCTCAGACAGAGCACGCAAAGCACATAAGAAATCTGCTTGTGCAGCAACGATAAAGCAATAAAAGTAAGGCCGCCGGTTTGACCGGCGGTTTTGCTGTGCCTGGGAAGCAAGAGGCACAGGTGTTTCCCGGTCTGTGGGGCGGCGGCGCTGGTTCCTCATTTCCTGCCGGCGGCCTGGCCAGCGGCGGCATAGAAAAACAGCACCCTTGCGGATGCTGCTTTTCCTGCTTGTGTTAAACGTATAACTTAAAAGGGAGGTGAGTGCCGGGGGAGCACTCGATTATGAAAAATATTTGAATTGGTATCTTGGTAACCTTATGGTAGAATGATAACCGCAATCGATGAACAGAAAATGTTCAAAATGTGAATGTTTTGTGAAACCAGGGGGCTGCCGGAGCCGGCTGCGAAGAAGACATTTTTCTTGATTTCGTATACGCGCTGGCTACGAATAGAAGAAAAATCCCGATTTCGTATCATTGGTTGCTACGAAGAGAAGCAAAAAAAATATTTCGTATCATCGATTGCTACGAAGAGAAAAAAATTCCCGATTTCGTATCATGGGGATGATACGAAAAAGAAAAAACC
>JAFWOB010000025.1 GCA_017510065.1 Parasporobacterium sp. | reverse complement strand
TCCGTCTCCACGCCTTCGGCAATGACCGGGACGGACAGATAGCCGGCAATATCGATGATCACTTCGATGATGCGGGTATCCTTACCTTCCTTGAAGGCGTTGCGGATAAACTGCATATCCAGCTTCAGGGCGTCGATCGGAAGGCGGGAGATCATGTTCAGAGATGAATACCCAGTCCCGAAATCATCCATTTCGATATGGAATCCGATGGCCCGCAGCCGGTTCACGATCTCGATGATCTGCTCGGAATCCTGTGTATAGGCGGACTCGGTGATCTCCAGAAGGAGATCTCTTGCGCCCAAATGATACTCTTCCAACAGGCTGACCAGATAATCGATCAGGTTCGGATCGTACATATCGACCCGGGAGACATTGACCGACACCGGGATCCGGACGCCGAACCTCTGGACCCAGTCGCTGATCTGCCGGGCAGCTTCCCGCCAGACATAACGGTCCAGTTCCTGGATCATGCCGTTGTCTTCAAAAAGAGGGATAAAAACGCCCGGATTGATCATGCCCAGCCTGGGGTGACACCAGCGTACCAGCGCTTCTGCGCTGGACAGTACAGGGATCTCGGGACGGATATCAAACTTAGGCTGGTAATAGACCAGGAACTGGTGCTGGTCTATGGCTTCATGAAAATCCTCCAGCAGCTGCTCCACATAGATCTCCGACTCGTGAAGGGCTTCGTCATAGATCGCGATCGGCCGGGAGAAACTTCCCTTTACCGTATCGGCGGCCAGTTTGGCCCGGTCGAAGCGCCGCTCCACATCGATGTTCTTGTCCACCTCGGAGTACACGCCCATCCGAAGGCGCACCCGGTTGCTGATCCGGTCGTTTCCGCCCAGTCCGGAGGAGGCGTAATCCAGGATCTCCTTATAATCTTCCCTGTGAGGGCAGTAGACCAGGAAAGTATCCGCTTCGCGGCGGCAGACGATCCCGCCGGAATCCTGTACTTTCTCCCGGATCTGTTCACCGATCTTGCGGAGAACTTCGTCTCCGTAGGCCTTGCCGTACCGCTCGTTGATGATGTGGAAATGATTGATGTCCACCACGATCGCATCCATGACCTTGTCCTTGTGATGCTGGTCGTACTGCTGTGCGTAGCCGTAGAAAAATTCCCGGTTATAGAGGCCCGTGAGGGGGTCCCGTTCCGTCGACTGGATGATCTGCCTGTCTTCCGACAGCTCAATGGTACGCAGAACCCTGGCGAGGATCACCTTCTGTTCCGGGAAGGGCTTGGGGATAAAGTCGATCGCGCCCAGATTCAGGCTGTCCACTTCCGCTTCCTTGTCAGCGGTCATGACGATCACCGGGATCTGGCTCAGGACCGGATCTTCCTTTAATTTCTTTAAGAGATCCAGGCCGTGCATTTCCGGCATGAGAAGGTCCAGCAGGACCAGGCTCAGCATATCCCGGTTCCTGTCGATCAGGTCATATGCTTCCCGTCCGTTGGCTGCCGTGATCAGTTCATAGTCTGCTTCCAGCATATTGGCCAGAAGCTCCCGGTTGATCATTTCGTCATCTGCGATCAGGATCAGTCGTTTTCCGTTTGCCGAATGAAATTTTTCATGATTCTTGGGCATGGTAGATGAGTTCCTTTCCAGGCGGAACCGCCTTTTCGTACATATAAAATCATTGTAAAGCTTATCCTGCCAAAATGCAATCGTCATAAGGCTCTGTCAGCCTTGAAAACAGGGCATTGTTAATTTAAAATAGGAATGATTACGAAGAAATTCTTGCCAAGGCGCATAGAAGGCCGGGGATAAGGAGGCCAAAGGAATGTTCCGGAAAACAGCCGCTCATAAAATAGCTGCCAGAATACTGATCGCCGTCTGGTGTCTGCTGTGTATGACAGGTCTTCTCGTACCTGTTCAGGCATTTGCGGATACCTGTTCCGGGGTTGTCCGCGTCGGCTATTACGAAAATGAAGTATTTCAGGAGGGTGCCGAAGAAGGTGCTGTCAAGACGGGCTATGCCTACGAGTATTACCGCAAACTCTCCGAGTATACAGGCTGGAAATACGAGTACGTGTACGGAGGATTCAGTGAGCTCTATCAGATGCTCCTGGACGGAGAGGTCGACCTGCTGGCCGGCCTGGCCTTCAGGGAAGAGCGGGCGAAGCTGATCGGCTATCCGGACGCTGTCATGGGAAGAGAGGCCTATTACCTGGTCAAACAACAAGACACGGAAACAGACGTTACCGCGGAACCTTCCACGCTGAACGGCAAGAAGATCGGCGTGCTGGACAGTGCCATGGTAAGCGTACTGGACCGCTTTCTGGAGGAACATCACGTAACGGCGGATGTGGTTGTTTTCCCGGACTATGAGCAACTGCTTGCCGCGTTCGATTCCCGGCAGCTGGACGTTTTCGCCGCAGAGAGCAACGGTTCCTACGTCAGGGAACACGCTGAGGTGCTTGGCTCTTTTGGCGCGTCGGATTACTATCTCTGCGTCAATATCAAACGGCCCGACCTGCTGGAGGAACTCAATACCGCCCAGACACTGCTGGCGGCGGAAGAACCCAATTTCCTCAATTCCCTCAGTTCGAAATATTATTCGGTCAGCGTCACGGCGCGGGCGTTTTCCACCGCCGAGCGAGAATGGATCGAGACGCACGACGCGCTTCACATCGGGTATCTGGAAAACTATCTTCCGTACAGCGATACGGATGACCAGGGACAGGTGACAGGCCTTATCAAAGACATCATTCCGGAGATCCTGGAAGCGTTGGGGATCCCGGATATTTCCGTGACCTATCAGGGCTATAAAAGTTTTGACGAGATGCTGGGGGATATCGCCTCCGGCGTGGTCGACGCCGTGTTCCCGGTGGGCGGCGGCCTGTACTATTCCGAGGAGAACGGGATCTATCAGTCCAACCCGGTTGCATCGTCCTCCACGGAGATCGTATTCAAAGGCGTCTTCGGCGAGGAGACGACGTCACATTTCGCATGCAATGAAAACAACCGGATGCAGTATTACTATATACGGACGAATTACCCGGACGCACAGATCTCCTTCTATCCCTCCATCGACGACTGTCTTGCCGCGGTCCTCTCCGGCGAAGTCAGCGCAACGACGCTGAATGGCTTAAGGGCCAACGATATCCTGAAAAACAGCAAATACAGGGGGCTTTCCCTGTACCAGACGGGCAAGGCCGATGACCGGTGCTTTGGCGTGGAGATCGGCAACGAGGGCCTTTTAAAGCTGCTGAACCGGGGCGTCAATGTGATCGGCAGCGATTTTTCGCAGAATCTGTCGTATCGTTATACAGGCGGTCTATATTCCTACGGCCTGGCAGACGCGATCCGGGAACACCTGCTGATCTTCGTCGCCGTGATCCTTGCCATCGCGGGACTGGTGATCTTCCTTCTGGTTAGGGATACCAGGAGAACGAAGAAGGAGAACCGGGAAAAAGAAGCCAACAGGGTTGCACTGGAAGAAAAGAACAAGGAGCTGGCGGAACGGGAGGAAGCGCTCTCCGACGCGCTGGTGGCGGCGGAAAGCGCCAACCGGGCCAAGACGACCTTCCTGAACAATATGTCCCATGACATCCGCACGCCAATGAACGCCATCGTAGGCTTCACCGCGCTGGCGGCTTCCCACATCGACAACAAGGCGCAGGTGCAGGACTATCTGGGCAAGATCTCCGTTTCCAGCCAGCATCTGCTTTCGCTGATCAACGACGTATTGGATATGAGCCGCATCGAAAGCGGTAAGGTGACCATCGACGAGAGCGAGACCCATCTTCCCGATATCATCCATGACCTCAGGACCATCATCCAGTCCAATGTGACTGCCAAGCAGCTGGAGCTGTTCATCGATACCCAGGACGTGATCCACGAAGATATCGTCACCGACAGGCTGCGCCTGAACCAGATCCTGCTCAATATCCTGTCCAATGCGATCAAGTTTACCCCGAACGGCGGAACGATCAGCTTCCGCGTGATCGAAAAGCCATCCTCCTCTGCGGAGAAGGCCGTTTTTGAATTCCGGATCAAGGACAACGGGATCGGCATGAGCGAGGAGTTCCAGAAAACGATCTTTGAGGCGTTTACCCGGGAAAAGAGCAGCACTGTCAGCGGCATCCAGGGAACGGGCCTTGGCATGGCGATCGCCAAGAACATCGTGGATATGATGGGAGGAACCATCACCGTCCATTCCGAAGAGCAAAAGGGCAGCGAGTTTGTCGTAGACCTTCCCTGCAGGATCTGCGGATCCTCTGCAAAAGATGAACCCCTTCCCGAGCTGCAGGGGCTCAGGGTCCTGGTGGCGGATGACGACACCAACACCTGCCTGTCCGTATGCACCATGCTCCGGGAGATCGGGATGCGGCCGGACTGGACGAACTACGGCAAGGAAGCGGTGGTCCGCGCCAGGGACGCGCTGGATCATGCGGATGAATTCAAGGCTTACATCATCGACTGGATGATGCCGGATCTCAACGGGATCGAAACGGTCCGAAGGATCCGGAAAGTGATCGGGGAGAGTGCGCCGATCATTATCCTTACAGCCTACGACTGGGCGGATATTGAAGAAGAGGCGAGAGAAGCAGGCGTTACGGCCTTCTGCTCCAAACCGCTGTTCATGTCCGAACTGAGAGCAGTCCTTTCGAAGCCCTTCCGTGCCGGGGAAGAGGCAGACGACAAACAGGAAAAGGAACAGGCTGCCGGCTTTGCCGGAAAGAGGATCCTTCTGGCGGAGGATAACGAGATGAACCAGATGATCGCCACAGAGATCCTGACGGAAGCGGGATTTTCCATTGATATTGCGAAAGACGGCGTGGAAGCGGTGGAAAAGATGGACAGCGCGCCGGCAGGCTATTATGACATTATCCTGATGGATGTCCAGATGCCGCAGATGGACGGATATGAAGCCACAAGGCGGATCCGTGCACTGGAAGATCCAGTCAAAGCCGCGATCCCCATCATTGCGGTGACTGCGAACGCATTTGAGGAAGACCGGAAGATCGCTATGGAAGCCGGCATGAACGGCCATCTTGCCAAGCCTTATGACATCCCGGCGATCATGGAAACACTGGAACAGCTGTTGAAATAAGACTTCGGAAACAGGAGACTATAGGCCATGGAGAAAAAGCGAACCGATCAGACGGTAAAGATCACGGTGATCGCGGCTGCATTAGTGGTGGTGATCCTGATACTGGGAACGATCTGGACCGGCAGGAGCGCGCAGAAAGACACGGTGAATGCGGTACGTTCCGTGAGTTCTTTATATCTGGACGAACTGGCCGGGCGGCGGGAACAGGTGGTCGAGGACAACCTGAACAACAATATCAACCTCATCGATATTGCGGTGGGTATGATCGAAGACGAGGATCTGAGCGATCTGGAGCATATGCGTGCCTACCAGCGGAATATGAAGAAACTCTTCAATCTGGACCGGTTCTCCTTTGTCAATACGGATGGCCTGATCTATACCGCCGATGAAGGGATCATCAGTGACACCGGACTGTATCCCTTCCAGCTAGAACCCATTGATGAGCCGGAGATCTTTATCAAAAACCTGGAGTCCGCGGAGAAAAGGGTCGTGATCGCGGTCCCGATCCGTGAGTACGGGTTTCAGTTCGATGAAAAACCCCTGGAAACCTGCTTTATGGAGATCGATATGGATGTCATGCTCCAGGGCGCTTCCATAAATTCCCAGAACACAGGAGCGACCTTCTGCAACCTTTACACAGACACCGGTATTGCCCTCACCAATATGGTCCTGGGAGGCCTGGCGGTGGAGGATAATCTTCTGGAGGCCCTGAAAAAAGCCGTATATGACCCGGGGTATTCCTATGAGCAGGTCCTTCGGGATTTCAGCGAAGGAAACAGAGGCGCGGTGTCATTTACCTATGACGGGATCCAGGAAACCCTCAGTTATATTCCTGTGGCAGGAACGAACTGGTTACTGACCTATCTCATCCGGGAAAGCGTGATCAGCGAGCGGATCGCTGCCGTGTCCGGCGGGATCATCCAGCGCAGCCTGATCCAGACGATCCTGACCGCGCTGGTGCTGGCGGCGATGTTCGGCTATCTGATCATGCAGACCAGGAAGAGTGCGCGGCTTGCCCTGGAAAAGGAGACCCAGGAAGTAGAAAACCGCATCAAGCATCAGGAGATGGAACAGCGGCTTTCGCTGCAGGAGAAGCTGATCGAGCAGCAGAAACAGCAGGAGCAGCAGGACAGCATGATCGTTGCGCTTTCCTCCGATTACCGGAGCGTCTATTATGTGGACCTGGAGCAGGACAAGGCGGTCTGCTATCTGGAGGATAAACGGTTCGAGGAAGCGCCTGCTGCCGGCGAAAACTTCCCGTATCTGCAAAGCTTTACGGAGTTCGGTTATAACCATGTGGCGGAGAGCTTCCGCGAAGGGTATTTTCAGTTTATTAAACCCGAATACATCCGGGAAGAGCTTCTCAAACAGCCGCTGATCGTCTACCGTTTCCTGGAAATCCGGGACGGGAAGGAATCCTATGCGGCCCTTCGTATCGCAGGGGTCCGGTACCTGGAGGACAGGAAAGATCATGCGGTGCACGCCATCGGCGTAGGGTTCACGGATATCGACGAAGAGATGCGGCAGTCCATGGCACAGCAGCAGGCCTTAAGCGAAGCGCTGGAGGCTGCGGAAGAGGCCAATAAAGCCAAGACCGTATTCCTGTCCAATATGAGCCATGAGATCCGCACCCCCATGAACGCCATTATCGGACTGGACAGCCTTGCCCTCAGAAATCCCGACCTGGGACCCGAGACAAGGGAGTATCTGGAAAAGATCGGCGGGAGTGCCAAACATCTGCTGGGTCTGATCAATGATATCCTGGATATGAGCCGCATCGAATCCGGCCGCATGATCCTTAGGAAAGAGGAGTTCTCCTTCCGCTCCATGCTGGAACAGATCAATACCATGGTCATGTCCCAGTGCAGTGAGAAGGGACTGCAGTATGAATGTTCCGTGATCGGCGGCGTCAGCGATTACTATATCGGAGACGACATGAAGCTGAAGCAGGTGCTGATCAACATCCTGTCCAATGCCATCAAATTCACGGATGCGCCCGGCCATGTCCAGCTGACGGTAGAACGAACGGCAACCTATGAGGACCAGGCAACGTTGAAATTTACGGTGAAGGATACCGGTATCGGCATGGACAAGTCGTTCATTCCGAAGATCTTTGATTCCTTCTCGCAGGAGAACAGCAGCCGCAACAACAAGTACGGCAGTACCGGTCTTGGCATGGCGATCACGAAAAACATCGTGACGCTGATGAACGGCACTATCACGGTGGAATCCGAAAAAGGCGTCGGAACCGAATTCACCGTGATCATTACCCTGAAAAACAGCGACCATCAGGAACACTCCAGCTATATCAGGCTGACAGATATGCGCGTCCTCATTGTCGACGACGAAGAGATCGCTGCGGAACATGCCCGGATCGTCCTGGACGAGGTGGGCATCAAGGCGGATACCTGTTACAGCGGGCAGGATGCGCTGAACATGGTGGAGATCGCCCATACGAAGCACATGCCTTACAATCTGGTCCTGCTGGATTGGCGGATGCCGGAAATGGACGGGCTGGAAGTCACGCGCCAGATCCGCGCCCGTTACGACAAGGAGACCATGGTCATCATCCTGACGTCCTTCAACTGGGACGAGATCATGGATGAGGCGCTCCATATCGGCGTAGACAGTTTCCTGGCCAAACCGCTGTTCGCATCCAATGTGATCAGTGAATTTGAACGGATCGCGCGCAAGAACAACATGACGTTGTTCCGCGAAAAAAGACGCGCTGACCTGAAGGGCCGCCGGATCCTTCTGGCGGAGGATATCTTTATCAATGCCGAGATCATAAAAGAGCTCATCACGATGAAAGAGGCACAGATCGATCATGCGGAAAACGGCAGGATCGTTCTGGAGATGTTCAAAGAGAGCGAGGAAGGCTATTATGACGCGATCCTGATGGATGTGCGCATGCCGGAAATGGACGGTCTTGAGGCAACGGAGGCGATCCGTGCCCTTAACAGAAAGGATGCGAAGACGATCCCCATCATCGCGATGACGGCCAATGCTTTCGACGAGGATGTTCAAAGGTCCCTGCAGGCCGGTATGAATGCGCATCTGTCCAAACCGGTGGAACCGGACCATCTGTATCAGACACTGGAAGAGCTGATCTGGGAAGCAGATCAGGGAAAAGAGACTAAGTCGAAAGACGAATAAAGAAGTACGGTTATAGAACGGGGAATGACTCGATGAGGGATAACAACAAGCCGCTGGATCGGTATTTATCGCCGCTGGACGTATGGGGCATGGCCCTGGGCTGCATGGTCGGCTGGGGCGTGTTTGCCATGCCGGGCAATACCTTCCTTCCTGTGGCCGGTCCGGCGGGAACCGTGATCGCCATGATGATCGGTATGGCCATCATGCTGGTCATCGGACTCAATTTTTCCTATCTGATGGGCCGTTCCTCGATGACAGGCGGCGTATATACGTATACCAAAGATGCGTTTGGCCGGGATCACGCGTTTTTAAGCGCGTGGTTTCTCTGTCTTTCCTATCTTACGATCGTCTTTCTGAACGGCATCGCGCTGTTCTATGTTATCCGGACGCTGTTCGATGACGTCCTTAAGGACGCCGCGCATTATACGGTTGCCGGCAACCAGATCTATGTGCTGGAAACCGTAGTGGCCGTGCTGGCGCTGGCCGGTGTCGGCGTTTTGTTCATTGCCGCAAAAGCCATCCTGCAAAAACTGCAGACGATCCTTGCGGTCGTTTTGTTTATCGGTACGGTCATCACGGCCGCGGCGTGTCTGCCTCAGGCCCTTTCCCACGGCGTGCTGGCGGATTTCGGGATCAGCGGGGTTAATAAAGGATATGCCGTCTACAGCATCATTGTCCTGGCTCCCTGGGCGTTTGTCGGGTTTGAGGTGACTTCTTTTGATACGGCGCATTTCCGGTTCCCCATCGCAAAATCCAAACGGCTGATCGTGCTGTCCATCATCGCGGCAGCATTTGCCTATGTGTCTATGGCGCTGGTGAGCGTCGCTGCCGTGCCGGACGGCTTTTCCTCCTGGCAGGAATATATTGCCGGACTGGGCGCGCTGAAGGGCGTCGCTGCCGTGCCGACATTCCATGCGGCAAAAGCGATCATGGGGCCGGTGGGACTGGCCATCATGACGGCCACTGCGGTGGCGGCCATCCTGACCGGTATCATCGGCGGATACCGCGCCACCACCAGGGTGCTTTCCACCATGGCGGAAGACCGGATCCTTTCCGAGAAATTTTCCAAAACATCCTACAGCATTCTGTTCATCATGGTGATCTCCATCCTGATCTCTTTTCTGGGGCGCAATACGCTGTCCTGGTTTGTCGATCTGACCTCCTTCGGCGCGATCGTCGGCTTTGGCTATACCTCTGCTGCCACCTGGAAAACGGCCAGAACGGAAGGCAATAAAGCCAGGGTGGCTACGGGGCTGATCGGAACGGTGATTTCCGCCGCGTTTGTTTTGGTACAGCTGATCCCGCGTCTGACGGCCATGGACGCCATGGGCAGTGAGGCGTTTCTGCTTCTGGCGCTGTGGTGCCTTCTGGGATTTATCTTTTACTGGAGGACGGTCAACCATGGTACGATGACGGAATACAGCGGCATGTCCGTATCCGGTATCGTATTATTTACCCTGGTGATCTACTCCTCCACAATGTGGTTTATCAAGTCCCTCCTGGCGAAAGACACGGCAGAGGAAATGAAGAAAACGCTGATCTGGGGCGGAGCACTCCTGCTTGTCATCATCTTTATCGGCCTGATGATCATGCTGTACGTGCAGAATCTAGTCCGGAAAAAGCACGAGGCAACGGAGCGCGAGAGGATCCATGCAGTGGAAAGAAGCCTTGCGAAAAGCCAGTTCCTGTTCAATATGTCCCATGATATCCGTACGCCGATGAACGCGATCATCGGTTATACGGAGCTTGCAATGAAAGAGCCGACGACGCCGCAGATGCGGGAATATCTGGGAAAGATCGATCTTTCCAGCAAGCATCTTTTGTCGCTGATCAACGATATCCTGGAAATGAGCCGCATCGAAAGCGGGGCGGTGGAACTGCAGCCGGCGCCCATGGATCTGTATGAGGTATTTGACAGTGTGAGGGATCTGTTCTCAGAACAGATGAAGCAGAAGGATCTTGCCTTTTCCGTTCACGTTTCGCAGGTCCAGAACCGCTATGTCTGGTGCGACAGGAACAACCTGACCCGGGTGCTCCTGAACCTGATCAGCAACGCCTTCAAGTTCACGCCCTCCAAAGGCATCATCAACGTCTCCCTGTGGGAAACGGGCGGCGGTGAAAACGGATACGGCTCTTACGAGATCCGGGTGCAGGACACCGGGATCGGCATGTCCAGTGAATTTGCGGAAAAGATGTTCAACGCTTTTGAACGGGAGCGTACGTCAACGGACAGCGGCACGCAGGGCACCGGCCTGGGCCTGTCCATCACCAAGAGCATTGTCGACATGATGGGAGGCACCATTGAGGTGCTAACAGCGCCGGGCAGCGGCACGCAGATGATCCTCCGGCTGAAGTTCCGGCTGGCTGAAGAATCAGAGGTCCCGAAGCCCCAGGTAGAAGACGACCCGGACAAAGAGGTTGATTTCTCCCGGAAGCGGGTACTGCTGGTAGAAGACAATGAGATCAATATGGAGATCGCCTGCATGATCCTGGCGCAGATGGGACTTCAGGTAGAAACCGCGCAGAACGGCCAGATCGCAGTGGATATGATCGCCGCTTCCGAACCCGGCTATTACAGTGCGGTCCTGATGGACATCCAGATGCCGGTCATGGACGGCTACACGGCGGCAAGGACCATCCGGAAGCTGGACAACAAAGCACTGGCGGATATCCCGATCCTGGCCATGACCGCCAACGCTTTCCAGGAGGATGTGCAGGCCGCCATGGATGCCGGCATGCAGGGGCATATTGCCAAGCCCGTTGACGTCGCGAAGCTGAAGGAGATGCTGCAGCACGTGATCAAAGATTGATGGTAAATCCCTTTAAAGTGATAAAGTTTTTTGTTGAAAAATACATGTGTTTCCACTATAATGTTACGTAATCGATTTCGGCTGCAGAGCCCCTTCGGATCTGACAGAACGCCGGAACCGCTTTTCTTCCTGAACCGCGGGGCGGCTCCATAAAGAGCTCCTGCGATCCACAGAAAAGGACAAATTTTATCATTAGATAAAGAAAGGGAAAACACATGAAAAAGACAAGAATTTTTGCAGCAGTAGTTGCAACCATGCTTATTTCCTGCCTGTTCGCAGGTTCTGCCTTTGCGGAAGGCACCCTGAAGATCGGTGCTACCGGCCCTCTGACCGGTGATGCTTCTTCCTACGGTATCTCCGTAAACCAGGGCGCTATGCTCGCTGTTGAAGAGATCAACGCAGCAGGCGGCGTGAACGGATTTGAGCTGGAGTTCAACATGATCGACGACAAGGCAGCAGCCGCTGACGCTACTACCGGATTCGGTCAGCTGATGGACTGGGGCATGCAGGCATCTTTGGGTTCCGTTACTTCCGGTTCCTGTGAAGCTTTCGGCCAGCAGGCAGCTCAGTACCATGTATTCTTCATTACTCCGTCCGCTTCCGCAGCATCTGTTATCGCAACCGGCGATACCGCTTTCCGTGTCTGCTTCGGTGATCCTGACCAGGGTACTCTGGCAGCAGAAGAGCTGACCTCCAGATTCGAGAAGATCGGCTGCATCTATGATACCTCCGATACATACTCCTCCGGTATCTATGCTGCATTTGACGAGAAGATGAAAGAACTCGGCGTGGAATTCAACACCTTCACATTTGACGCTGACAACAAGAAGAGCTTCGCAGCTCAGGTAGAAGCCCTGAAGGACTGCCAGGTTATCTTCTGCCCGTTCTACTATACAGAAGCCAGCCTGGTTGCCAAGGAATGCTCCAGCTCAGGCCATGGCGATATCCTGCTGTTCGGCTGTGACGGATTTGACGGACTGGCTCCGCTGCTGGATGACACCGTTACCAACCCGATCGAGTACATCACTCCGTTCGACGTGGAATCCGAAACCGAACTGACTGCTAATTTCGTAGCAGCTTACACAGAAAAATACGGCACAGCTCCGGATCAGTTCGCAGCTGACGGCTATGACTGCATCTACACCATCAAGGCTTGCCTTGAGGCAGCAGGCATGGAAGACGCTTCCATCGACTTCGCGTCTCTGACAGACATCCTGGTGGCACAGATCACAGCAGAAGGTTTCTCTGTTGACGGCGTGACCGGATCCATGACATGGGATGCATCCGGTGCCTGCACCAAGGTTCCTGTTATCGTAGTCCTGAACTAATCGTATTTTAGCTTTACTGATGCTGGGGCAGATCTGACTGCCCCGGCATTGTTTTTCGTTTACCCGCCGTTGGCGGGCGTCTGATGGAACGACTTAGGCGCTGGGTTTACCGGCGCCGTTGCGTTTGAAAATCGTATGTTGGAAGGGAGAATCATATGGCAGTAGCGATTAACGGGCTTAGCCTGGGTGCCATATACGCATTGATCGCCCTTGGCTATACCATGGTCTACGGTATCGCCAAGATGCTCAATTTTGCCCACGGCGATGTTATCATGGTGGGCGCTTATATCATTTATACCATGTGCATGTTCACATGGAACATCGGCTCCATGCCGATCTGGCTCAGTTCCCTGATCTCGTTCGTGGTGGCCATGGCGGTCTGTACCTGCCTGGGGATCGTGATCGAGAAGGTGGCTTATAAGCCGCTTCGAGGCGCCTCGCCCCTGGCGGCCCTGATCACGGCCATCGGCGTCAGCTACCTGCTGCAGGGTATCGCCCAGCTGATCTGGGGCGCAGACCAGAGGACCATCTCCATCCTGGACAGGCTGGGAACGGTGAACCTGGGAAGCTACGTGATCAAATGGAGTGCCATTATCACCGTTGTGGTCGGCGCGATCATCATGGTGTGCCTGGTCATGTTTATCAAAAAGACCCGTACAGGACGGGCCATGCTGGCAGTGTCCGAGGATAAGGGCGCCGCGCAGATGATGGGCGTCAATGTCAACGCCATTGTGTCCATCACATTTGCCATCGGCTCCGGCCTTGCCACATTTGCCTCCATGTTCTATCTGCCTATCACATCCGTCAGCCCCACCCTGGGAGCAATGCCCGGTATCAAGGCATTTGCCGCAGCGGTCATCGGCGGCATCGGATCCATCCCCGGCGCTATGCTGGGCGGTGTCCTTTTAGGCGTCGTTGAGGTGGTCTGCAACAGTATTTCCGCCGTTGCCAGCTACACCACAGCGATCGAGTTTGCACTGTTGATCATCATCCTATTAGTCAGACCTATCGGCCTCTTAGGAAAGAAGAGAAGGATAAAGGTGTGATCATGGCAGAGACAATGACGAAAAAATCCCGTTTCCAGAACGGAAAATGGAAAAATTATATAAGCTACGCAGTGATCCTCGCGTTCCTGATCATTTTGATCGTGATCAACCTGACCAAGGGCCTGGGATTCTCGGACAAGTCCACCCTTCCCAGGATTGCCTTCAGCTGTATGCTGGCGGTTTCCCTGAACCTGGTGGTCGGATTCCTGGGAGAACTCTCCCTGGGACATGCAGGCTTCATGTGCGTCGGCGCTTACCTGGGCTGTTATACCGCCAATGTCCTTCGGGGCGCGGGTGGTATGCCGGAGCTTCTGGTGATCGTGATCTCCATGCTGGTAGCCGGCATTGTGGCAGCGATCTTCGGTTTTATCATCGGTCTTCCGGCGTTAAGGCTTAAGGGCGACTATCTGGCGATTGCCACGCTGGCTTTCGGCGAGATCGTTCGCTGTATCTTCAAGAACCTGCCCTTCTTCGGCGGCGCCATGGGTATGAGCACCAAGCTCTATGACGGAAACACATTGTTCATCATCGCTTTCGTGACGCTCCTGTTTGTGGTGTTCTGCTGCCAGAACCTGATCAACAGCAAGCACGGCCGCGCGGTGGTCGCTATCCGTGACAATGAGATCGCGGCCAAGGCCATGGGCATCAATGTGACGTATTACAAATTACTGATCTTTATGGTTGCGGCGTTCTTTGCAGGTATGGCCGGCGTTCTGTATGGCGCCACCATCGGAACGATCCGTCAGGAGACATTCTCTTACAACTATTCCATCGAGATCCTGGTTATGGTCGTGCTCGGCGGCATGGGCTCCATCAACGGCTCCCTGATCGCGGCGGCCGTCATCACCTGGCTGAACATCACGCTGCAGAGCCAGCTCTCCGGCGCCCTTGCTCCGGTGAAGAGCATTGTCTACGCTCTGATCCTGATCGTCATAGTCATCTTCTCCAACGCTCCGGCCATGAAGGGCTTTCGTGAGTCCATCAACCCGCGGAACTGGAAGCGAAAGGGTCCGGATGACGCAGGCAAGATCAAAAACGATGCGGCGCAGTGGGACCGCATCCCCACCAAGATCCATATGGATGATCCTTTAAGCGTGGACACCCGTACAACCTACGCAGACTCTCCGGTACCGCCCGATGTGGTGGTAAAGAACCGGGATGAGTTTTATGTGAAACCGGAAAAGCCTGCTGACGGAAAGGAGGAGAAATAATGGCTGAATATTTACTGGAAACCCAGGACCTCGGCATCTCCTTCGGCGGACTGAAAGCCGTCCAGCATGCCAACATCAAGATCCGCAAAGGCCAGATCTACGGCATGGTCGGCCCCAACGGCGCCGGCAAGACCACGATCTTCAATATGCTGACCGGCGTTTATCTTCCCACCACCGGAACCTTCTTCCTGGATGGAGAAGAGCTGAAGGGCAAGACCCAGGAGCAGATCAACCACAAAGGCATTGCCCGTACGTTCCAGAACATCCGTCTGTTCAGCAACATGAGCGTGATCCGGAACGTTATGGTCGGCCTTCACAATCAGCCGCAGTACAAGTGCGGATTCCTTACCAGCATGTTCCGCCTGCCGAAGCATTTTAAGGTGGAAAAGGCGATGCGCGAGCACGCCCGCGACATCCTCAAGGTCTTCGGCCTGGAAGAGGAACGCAACAACCTGGCCTGCAACCTGCCTTACGGGCAGCAGCGTAAGCTGGAGATCGCCCGTGCGCTGGCGACCAACCCGAAGCTCCTTTTGCTGGATGAGCCGGCGGCCGGCATGAACCCGCAGGAAACGGCAGACCTGGTGCGCATCGTGAAAAAGATCCGGGACGAATTCGATCTGACGGTTCTTCTGATCGAGCACGACATGAAGTTCGTTTCCACGATCTGCGAGGAGCTGACGGTGCTGAACTTCGGAACCGTGCTGATCCAGGGCGATACGGAAACCTGCCTGAACGATCCGGAAGTGATCAAGGCATATATCGGAGGTTGAGTTATGGCATTATTGGAAGTAAAGGATCTTCAGGTGTTTTATGGCGTGATCCAGGCGCTCAAGGGAATCTCCTTTGAGGTCAGCCAGGGAGAGATCGTAACGCTCATCGGCGCCAACGGCGCCGGCAAAACGACGACCATGCAGACGGTCATCGGTCTGATCCAGCCCAAAGCCGGCTCGATCATTTACAATGAAAAAGACATCACCAAGATGCCGTCCCACAAGATCGTTGCATCCGGCATCAGCCAGGTCCCGGAGGGCAGACGCATTTTCCAGGAACTGAGCGTGTATGACAATCTGATGCTGGGCGCCTACCTGCAGAAGGATCAGAAAAAGATCAAAGACGACATCGAGAATGTTTTCGACCAGTTCCCCATCCTGGGCGAGCGCCGTACCCAGATCGCCGGCACCCTGTCCGGCGGCGAGCAGCAGATGCTGGCCATGAGCCGTGCGCTGATGGCGCATCCGACCCTGCTGATGATGGACGAGCCCTCCATGGGTCTGTCCCCGCTGCTGGTGTCCCAGGTCTTCGACATCATCAAGGACATGAACAGCAAGGGCATCACCATTTTGCTGGTAGAGCAGAACGCAGAGAAAGCCCTGAAGATCGCGGACCGGGCTTACGTCCTGGAGACCGGAGCCATCACGGCATCCGGCACCGGCGCCGAGCTGGCCAGCTCCCCCGAGATCCGGAAGGCTTATCTGGGTGGTTGAGGTAGTTTCGGGAGCTTTGCCTGGTGCTTATTGTTTGCAGCTGTTTAGTTGCTTGGCGTTTGCATCAAATGCAGTGCTGTGCATGATTTTTGCCGGCGCTCTGCATCAAAAGCAGCGCTGTGCATGATATTTTGTAAAATATTCGAGGGTATGCATGATTTTGACCCCTGTTTGAGGGCTGAAATCATGCATACCCTCGATTTCGTTGCAGCGGATTTCTGAAAATCATGCATAGCATTGATTTTGTTACAGTATTTTTCGAAAAATCATGCATAGCATTGATTTCATTACATCCCCTGATTTACCGGGGACCATTGAATCATGCACAGCTTCGATTTTGGTGCAGCACCATATAAAAATGCCTGAAATAAAAGCAATCCTGTCATACATATTACATCATACGTTCCCAACAGATTGTATCCAAGAAAATACAATTTGCTCTCAAAACACCCTTGACAAACCACCTTGTATTACACGAGAATCTAAATATCTGATACCAATCTTTTCATCACATCTATCAAGGGGCATCTATGTTAATTCCAATTGTTTTTCCTTCTGCCGGGTCGATTTGGATCCATCAAAAAATAACGACACAAAGCATCGCACCAAGAATAGGTCTGCTGCGGACCGATCTTCCGAAAATGTATGAACTGCATTTGGACAGAGCAGCCATGCAAACGGTAATAAACAAATACCGGCTGCAGGCGCCGGTGACCCTGCTGGCACCCCACGCCGATGCCAGACGGAAAAACCGAATGGTTTCCTGTATCTCGCGGCCGGATCATTATCCGGCGGGAGCATTCGTAGAGCTGGACCGGTGTATGGTTTACGACGGCAACGGGGCAGAGTCTGTCTGCCGCATTTTGCTGGCAAGTCCCGAACTGTGTTTTTTGCAGGCTGCATCGAGGCTTTCCTTTCTGGAAACGGTGAAATTCGGGTTTGATCTCTGCGCTATGTATTTGTCGGATGATGCAGCGGAACATGGTCAAAGCCAACGAACGCCGGCAACAAATGTTGAGGCACTGGCGGATTTCCTGCGCCGTGCCGAGGGACTGCCCGGATTATTACAAGCCCGAAAGGCATTGAGATACATCAGAGACCGATCAAATTCACCAATGGAAACGAGACTCGCGATGATTCGGATCCTGCCTTTTGGATATGGAGGATTTAGCGTAGGCGGGGAGGAACTGAACGGCAATGTTGTTTTTTCAGAAGAAGCGGCGGCGGTCTTCGGACGGAAAAGCTGCAGCTGTGACGCCCTTTGGCGGGAAAAGAAAGTAGGGCTGGAATATGACAGCAATGAAACGCATCTGAGCATAAACCAGCATAATTGGGACAAACGGAAAGTCACGGCGCTGACAATGGACGGATATAAAGTTTTCACGATCACTGCCAATATGGTGGCATCGATTCCGGAAATAGAAAAAACATTTCTTGGCCTCCGTAAGATGCTGGGGCTGCGCACAAATGTGAACAGGATCATAGAAACCAGAGAAAAAAGAAGAGAGTTGGTGCAGTTCCTGAAGACGATCTGATTTGTTTGCCGACGCTCTGCATCAAATGCAACGCTATGCATGATTTTCGCCGGCGCGCTGCAACGAATGCGACGTTGTGCATTATTTTTTGTAATAAATTCAAGGGTATGCATGATTTCAGTCCTCCAAAAGGGGTCAAAATCATGCATACCCTCGATTTCGTTGCAGAGGTGTTTTTGAAAATCATGCATAGCATTGATTTTGTTACAATATTTTTCAAAAAGTCATTCACAGCATTGATTTCATTACATCCCCCGGTTTACCGCCGCCCCTGGAATCATGCACAGCCCTGATTTCATTGCATTCCCCCCACACCTCCCCGGCAGTTTATATTAAGTTTCAATTAAGGTAATTCGAAAAATTGTGCAACATTTCCAAAAACCAGAAATCAACATCTGCCAGATTGCCGCAATCAGGCCCGGAAATGTTAAAGAAACACAATATCTGCAATATTGAACCTGTCTCTTTTCGCGGGGTATAATTTACCATACCAAAATTGTGCGGAAGCACAGAACAATTCACATTATATAGGAGGGAACTATGAAAAAAATCAGCAGATCGATTTTTGTTCTTCTTCTGGCGTTCATCATGACCGTGTTCATGGCAGGCGGCGTATTTGCAGCTGACGCCACACTCGGCATCGATGGCGAACCGACAGTCGTCGGCGCACTGATCCCTGCGTGGGCAACCAAAGGCGTAACTTCCAACTTATATGTCGGTGTTAACGCAGCAGGCGAAGAAGTGACCGGCGCTCTGGCAGACCAGGCAGAAGTAGTAGACGGCGTTGTTACCATTTCAGATGTCAATGTAACATCTGAGCTCGGCGACGCACTCAATGATCTTGGCGCGACCAATACAACATACCTGTATGTGAACGGCGGCGAAGCCGATACGGCAGCAGTTGTAAAGGATTCCACCTTTGTCTTCTCCGATGAATCCGACGGCAAGAACGCCAACGACTTCACCGGCGCCGGCGTTGTATTTGTAGCAACCGGTGCGGAAGGCACCAACACCACGATGACCCTGGAAAATGCAAACATCACCACCGACGGCTTTGGCCGTGACGCAGTGGTTGTTGACGCTTATGCCAATGCATTTGTGATCAATTCCAACATCCTGACCAAGGGCTCCAACCCGCTGACCGAAGCTTATGAAGGATATGCGTCCACAGCAGCGCAGGCTTACATGATCTCCCCGCCGTGGATCCTGGGTATCTACGGAGGCGTTCGTGCAGCCAACGTTCTGGGCAAATACAGCTCCTACAACCTGATCGATTCCACCATGGAATCCGGCGGCTGGGCTGTTATCTCTACTGACGACTGCACACAGCCGACAGTCAACGTCCTGAACTCCACCCTGAAAGTTACCGAATACAACGGCGCAGATCCCACCGGCCATGACAGCTCCGACTCCATGAACGGCGGCGCAGCTCTGTTCGGCTATGAGAAGAACTACGGTTCTGCATACGGTACCTACAACATCGGTTCTTCCTTCGAGAACTTCTACGGTGCAAACATCGACGGAACCACCTATGTAACCATCCTGACAGGCGCAGGCCCGACCTATTTCGGACCTTCCTACAACGGCCTGGTACTGAAAAATGCCATGACCGGCGAAGAGCTTTACACCTTTGAAGGCGAAGGACAGCCCACCGTGGTTACCTCCGTATTCGGTGTGATGGATCACCAGGGCGCAGCTGACACCGTCCTTGATGCAGGCTCCATCTGGAACACAGAAGAAGCAGTCATCCTGGTAAGAGGCGGACAGAGCTCCACCTATACCGTATCCGGCGCGGAACTGAACCCGAAGAGCGGCATTATTTTCCAGATGATGGATGATGATGACGGATACGGCACCTCCGGCGCAGGCGGCGACACCTCCGGCGAGCAGGGTCTTGCAAGATGGACCGGCGAAGCATGGGGAATGCCCACCTTCTCCTCCGGATTCTCAGATCCTAACGAAGCAGGTTTTGTCGCTCCGGCAACAGGCGGCGCTTACAACACCACTCTGAAACTGACCACCGATGCAGACGGAAATGCAGTCACCTACACAGGCGATGTATTCAACGGCGTTGGAACAGGCGCAGGCACAGCAGCAGGCGGCCTTATGGTCAACATTGACGCCAATGTAACTCTGGACGGCGCTATCTCCTCCACCTCCGCCGTTCACGGCCTTCCGTACAATGAGAATGCAGTGGCATTCCTCAACACTCTGGCTGAAAGATACGGCGAAGGCATAGCCCCGAACGGCGGCGACGCTTGCACCGTAAAATATGTCCTGATGGATGCTGACGGCAACATTGTGGAAGATGAAGCACAGGCAGCTTACATCCAGATCACTGAGTTCACCATGAATGAGTACTACATCATTTCTCATGTGATCAACAAGGCAATGGCAGGTTCCAACGTTCTGGTTCAGGTCGCTGAAGGCGCAAACTGGAATGTGACCTCCGACAGC
>JAFWOB010000024.1 GCA_017510065.1 Parasporobacterium sp. | reverse complement strand
TGACTCAAGTAGTTGCAGAATAACAACATCTAATAACAAGGAGTGTTACCCTCTTGGAGGCAGTGGAAACTCTTTGTTACCATCTAAAGGATTCAGTCACAAAAAGTGTTACCCTATAGGGGTGCATATCAAAGTGTTCTTGATTAGCCGTTTTTCAATATTTAAGAACTGGTAAACTATTCTCAAATCTTCTGGTTGTTTCAAAAAAGAATAAAAAGTGTACTTATTTGGGCATATTCCGGGATTAGAGAATACCTGGGCTGTTCTTTAATTTTGAAAATTGGCCATCCAAGAACACATTGTATTCTCTAATTTGAAGAATCTGGATTTTAAGAACACCCCGCGTTCTTATAAATCAAAAATGGTCAAAAAAAGAACACAGGGCTTCTTATATGAAATAAAAACCACGCGGCAGCCGCGTGGTTTTATTCATGTGAGTTTACAAACACCGGGACCTAGAACAGCGAGATCAGAAACACCGCTACACAGGCACCGGTGGCTGACAGCAGCAGGTTGCCGGAAAACCAGGCAATCGCGGCCGCGACCATCAGGGCGGCCACGCCGCACAGCGGATTTGCGGAGATGGAAAAGATTGCCGGTACCGTCATGACGGACAGGGTCACATAGGGCAGGTAATACAGAACGGAACGAAGGAACCGGTTCTTGATCTGCCTGCGGATCAGCGTGACGGGAAGCACACGGATCAGGTAACTGACCAGACTCATGACTGCGATATAAAGCCATATGGAATGTTCCATTTCAGACACCCTCCTCTTCTTTCAGCGGCCGGATGATCGCTGCCGCGGCAGAGATCACAACCGTGAGAATGATGATCCTGAGGCTCTCGGACATTGAGGCCACTGCAGGGATCAGGGCCAGAAGGCCGCTGGCTGCGAAACTTACGATCACGATCACCATGATAGTGCGGTTTTTGCGGGCCGGCGGAATGATCACGGCGATGAACATGCCGTAAATGGCCGCGCTCAATGCGGTGACTACCATGGGAGGCAGCAGGTTGCCGGCGATGATGCCGATGGCGGTCCCGCCTGCCCAGCCCGGGATCGTCAGGATATAGGATCCGTACAGATACTGGGGAGGCAGAGGAAACGGATGGTTGATGGCAATGCCGAACTGCTCGTCAGTGATGTCAAATCCGATCAGCAGCCTGTGATACCAGGGAAGATCCGGGGAGAGCTTCTGGCTCAGGGCGCAGCTCATCAGGATATATCTGGCGTTGGTGATAAAGATCAGAACTGCCATTTCCAGATAAGGCACATTTCCCTTGATCGCGGCGATGGCAGCATATTCTCCTGCAGAGGCGTTGTTGAGCATGCTCATGATAAATCCCTGCAAGGCGTTGATTCCGGCATTCCGGGCGGTGATCCCCAGGGAAAATGCCACGGCAAAATACCCCAGGGCGATCGGCAGGCCGTCCCGCATGCCTTTCAAAAAGATCTTGGATGATTTCATTGGATTCCTGTTTCTTTACTATATCAGTGAGGTAAAAACTGATGCTATTTTAGTTACCCCGGCTTCATTAGTCAATATCCGGGATGCAGTCAGATCCTGTTTATTCCATTTCTTTTTAATGCGATAACTTTTTGAAACTATACAAAACCGTGTCTGTGAAATATAATGAAACCGTAAGTAAGATCCGCCTCCGCAAGGGAGCGGATCAGTGGATCGTAACGAGATCCGGGGAGAACATTTCCAACCGGGTCCGTACATTTCATTTATGGAGGTTACTATGAAAAAATTACTTTGCTTATTGCTTGCAGTATGCCTTCTCGCAGTTCCTGTAACTGCATTTGCGGCAGAAG
The DNA here is from genome assembly GCA_017510065.1 of Parasporobacterium sp. GTDB lineage: Bacteria > Bacillota > Clostridia > Lachnospirales > Lachnospiraceae > RGIG5612. Next base: position 59,328 of record JAFWOB010000024.1, on the reverse strand, counting down.
GCGGCGACGACACTGTTTACACACTGCGTGTCAGCACGACCCGTGGCGACAGCACCTGGTTTGCTCAGATGTATGATGATCTGTTTGCAGAACTGACCGAAGCTTCCGGCGGAAGACTGCAGTTCGAAGTATTCCACAACAATACCCTGGGTGCTCCCCCGGATCTGTGGAACATGTTTACCGAAGGCGGCATCGACATCCTGGATATGTCTCCGGGTATGGTAGGCTCCTTCCCGGTATCTGAAGGATTCAACGTCCCGTTCCTGTTTGAAAATGACAACCAGGTACTCGCAGCTATGAATGCGCTTCTGGAAGCCGGCTTGATCCCGGAATATTCCGATAACATGGAACTGCTTGCTTTCCTTCCGGCCGGCGGACTGGAACTCTTTACTGTGAAGAAACCGGTTGCAACAATGGAAGATCTGGCAGGCCTTAAACTTCGTGCAAGCTCCATGACCCTTTCCAACGCTATCGGCGCACTGGGCGGCACTCCGGTTTCCATTCAGCCTTCCGAGCAGACCACATCCCTTCAGCAGGGCGTTCTGGACGGCGTGATCACCGGTGCAATGTTCGGTTCCTGGACTGGCCTGGGCGATGTCTGCAAGCACCTGCTTCAGGGCAACATTGCCATGAGCTGCATGTTCTGCGGAATGAACAAAGACACCTGGGCATCTCTTCCGGAAGATCTGCAGACCCTGATCAAAGACGCATTCACCGCAAAAGTCAATGATTACTACATGCCGAAGATGGAAGAAGAGTACAACAATGCTCTTGGCATCCTGACAGGACAGGGCGTGGAAGTGACTCCGATGTCCGAAGAACTGGAAGCAGCTATGAGAGAAGCAACCGCTTCCTTCCGTGATGATTATGCAGCAACGCTGGGTGACAATGCAGAAGCGATCCTGGCAATCATTGACGAGGCAGTTGCCAACAACTGATCAACTGAATAAGGCAATTTGTAGGTCAACCTGCGCCATTTTGCGCAGAACCATCTGAATTTCATGAACGGGAGCTTATTTCAGGCTCCCGTTCGGTATAAAAAGCTGAGGTAACACTCTATGAAAAAAATTTACGAAGGACTCAATAAAGTCTTAGACAAGGTCAGTACGGTCAGTGTATATTTCGGATCTGTCATACTGTTTCTGATCGTTGTCCTGATATTTATTGATGTGATTATGCGATATATTCTGAACAGTCCGATCCCGGGACAGCAGGAACTGGCTGAAATGGGGACCGTGATCGTCGTGTATTTCGGACTTCCGTTTGCCACCCGGATGCGCAGGCATGTCCGGGTCGAGACGATCCCCGGTAATTTCTCCCTGCGTGCCCGCAGTATCCTGTATGGAATCCTGGATATCATATGCTTTGCCTTTCTGGTGCTGGCAGCGGTCAAGGTGTTCCAGCAGGCAGCCAAGCTGTCTCTGACACCGGGCAACGCCACTTTGCTTCTTCGGATCCCGAATTTCTATATCTACTATATCGGAGCGGTGGGAATTGTGATCTCTGCCGCGGAATTCCTGCTTGATGCAATCCGCTATTTTATCGAAGGCGCGCAGGCGAAAGGGAAAAAAGAAGAGAAAGGAGCGAATGCATAATGTCATCTTTAACAATTGGTATCATCGGACTTTGTGTAATGCTCGTTCTCATGTTTCTGGGAATGCCGATCGCTTTTGTATTCGGCGTTTCCGGTGTGGTAGGAATGGTTTGCATCCTTGGGCTCAAGACGGGCCTCGGGTATATGATGTCTATCCCGATCACAGCGGCGGCTTCCTATACGCTGCTGGTTATGCCCATGTTCATGATGATGGGCGAGGTGGCCTCGGCGGGAGGACTGACGACAGACGCCTACACTTCTGCCAGATACTGGTTCGGCCATAAGAAGGGCGGTCTGGCGGTCACCACCACCGTGTCCAGTGCAATCTTCGGCGCTGTCTGCGGATCCGGCGTCACCACCGCCATGGTATTTTCCCAGATCGCATGGCCGGAAATGAAAAAATACGGTTACAGCCCGAGACTGGGTCTGGCAGCCATTGCGGCAGCAGGTCCTTTAGGAACCCTGATCCCGCCTTCGGTGCCCCTGATCATGTACGGCATCATGGCAGAAACATCCATTGCCAAGCTGTTTATGGCAGGCTGGCTTCCGGGCATCCTTCTGCTGATCGTCCTGTGCCTTACGATTTTTATCTGGGCGAAGACTCGTCCCAAGGACGCTCCGCTGACGGACAAATACCCTCTGAAGGAACGGTTTAAGAGCCTTATCAGGGTATGGCCGTTCCTGCTGCTGATCCTCCTTGTTATGGGCGGTATCTGGGGCGGTATCTGTACCGTCAATGAAGGCGCCGCTGTCGGAGCAGTCGGTGCGACGATCATCACCTTTGCCATGAGAAGGCTGAAAGTAAAGGAATTCGTACAGACCATGAAAGGCGTGGTAGGTTCCGGCGCTTCCTTCTTCTTCCTGTTTGTGGGCGTGCAGTTCTTCAACTCCTTCATGTCCCTGTCAGGGCTTCCCAAGGCACTGGCAAAATGGGTCGGCAGCCTGAATGTGGCGCCGATGACCGTTATCTGGCTGATGGTAGTGATCTATCTGTTCCTGGGCTGCTTCCTGGATGTGGCTCCGCTGATGATGCTTACCGTTCCGATCTTTGCCCCGATTGTGGCAGGCCTCGGATTCAACCTGGTATGGTTCGGTATCATTGTCACCTTCTGCGGCGCCATCGGCTGCATCACTCCGCCGGTAGGAATGAACCTGTTCGTATTGGCAAACCGCGTGCCGGATGTAAAGATCGGGGAGATCATACGGGGCATCCTGCCTTTTATCGCAGCAACCTTTGTGGCTCTGGTGATCTGTATGTACATTCCTGATATTTCCCTGCTGCTGCCGGGACTGATGAGATAAAGGATTTCCGGGGCAGCGCTTCATGACTGCTCCGAAAACAGTGATTTAAGAAAGAGAAAAACCATGGATAAAAAACAATTAGCCTCCCTGGTCCGTATGGCGGATCATGTGGAGATCACACAGGTGATGGCGGAACTGGTGCAGAGCTTTGACCGGTTCGACGCCATGAACATCCTGCAGAACCTGATGGCGGCAGACCATCCAGAAGTTAGTGTGGAATTCATGGAGGAAGGCCTCTATGAAGGACCGGAGAAGGTAAAAGCCTACATGCTGGCTATCCAGGACTATCTGGATGATCCTTCTGACAAAAGAGGGTTTATGCCCCTGCAGAATCTTGCAACTCCCCATATCGTTGTCAGCACCTCCGGCCAGCGCGCCCGTGCTCAGTGGGATATCTTAAATGCCAGCGCTATGCAGGCCACGCCGTATCCGGGAGATCAGACCAAGCTGACAGCGCTGTGGATCTGCGGACGCTATGACAACGAATTTATCAAGGTGGGCGGCAAATGGAAACTGTTAAAGCTTCATCTGGTCACGTATTTCAAATCTCCCTTTGAAGAAGGCTGGCTGAAAGATCCCGACTGTCTGCGCTTCGGCGCCTGCAAGGTGGAGCCCACCCGTCCTTCCAATCCCAATAAGATCTATCATTCCGACGCCAATTATTCCGGCGACGGTCTGCATACCTATGGTCCTTTCCTGCCGGAGAAGATCGAAGACGGTCCGGCTCCGGAGCTTGTTGAGGACGAAGCGACCCTGAAGCGGATCGAGCGGGCAGCTGCCGTGAAAGAGATCGAGATGATGCAGGGACGGTACCTGACACTGCTGGATGCATTCAACATGAAGCAGATGTGCGTGGAATTATTTGACATGGAGGAACCGGACGTTACCTTTACGATGTGTGAAGGCGGCGATTATGTGGGACCTGGCATGAAAGCATTTGTAGAGAACTGCAACAAGCCCAGCGCCGGCAATCCCATGGCGGTACATGGATGGTTCGGCATGGTCTGTCTCTGGACGCCGCATATCGTGGTCAGCGAAGACGGAACCCATGCCTGGGCCCAGTGGAATGAACTGGCACCCCATGCCATGGCCGTGACTCCTTATCCGGGAGATAAGAAACGCCCGGTAGGATATTGGTTCATTGCACGTTATAACAACGAATATATCAAGAAAGACGGCAAGTGGAAAATGCTGAAGAACAAGGTGTATTCCTATGCCAGAGCCCCGTATGAACTGGGCTGGCTGAAGCAGGCGGATGCACGCCGTATCATGCATGACTATCATCATGCCGGCGATGATCCCTTCCAGCCGCAGTACCGGCCCGCCAATATTTATTCGGGCAAAGGCGCTCACCGGTGGGAACCGTTCCTCCCGGAAGAAGCCTATGGTTCGAAAGAAGCTCCGCAGACAGACTGTGCGGATGCCAATCAGTAAGGAGGGGACAGCATGGATAAGAATACCCTGGAACTTGCAGTTCGCGCTGCAAATATCGACGAAATACAGAATCTGATGGCGGATTATGTGACCAACTGCCTGAAAATGGATTATCAGTCCAGCATGGAGAACTTATTTGCCATCGACAACCCGGAAGTCAGCTTTGAACTGATGGAGAGCGGGGAATACAAAGGACCTGAAAAGGTAAGGGCTTATATGACGGCTCTTCATGAACGGGCGCAGTCCTTTGAGGAAAAGAAAGGCTGGATGGAGTTCCAGCATCTTACCACCCCGAAGATCGTGATCAGCGAAAACGGGACCGGCGATCGTGCCGCAGGGCAGTGGACCATTCTGAGCCCCTGGGCCAAAATGGCAACTCCGTACCCGTGCGACGACCGAAGGCTGACGGCCATGTGGTTCATCGGCCGCTACCAGAATGAATTTATCAAAGTAAACGGAGAATGGAAGATCTTAAAGCTTCATCTGATCGCCTACGTGCGGACTCCCTTTGAAGAAGGCTGGATGAGGCAGGCGGACTGCATGCGGATCGCGCCGGTACGGACCCTGAAGCCGGATCAGCCCCCGCGCTACTATACCTTCCATCCGGATGCGGTGTATTCCTTTGATAACATTTACAACTGGGGACCGTATCTTCCGGAAGAATTATAAATCACTTGCTTGAATCAGGAGGAATCCATTATGAAAATATACAGCCCATGGGCCGAAGTGGACAGCTCGGCACCGGTATTATTAAATCCCCGTCTGGATACGCTGGAAGGCAAGACCATCGGCCTTTACGCCCATTTCAAAGGGCATTCACCGCTGATGCTCCAGATCCTGTCGGAACTTCTGCAGGAGCGTTTCCCTACAACGAAATTCAAAGCGATCCAGCTGAAACGGGACACAAAGGAGGCCTTCAAGCTTCCGGAATTTGATGCACAGCTGAAAGAATGGCTGAAGGATGTGGACGGCGTGATCACCGCTTACGGCGATGCCGGAAGCTGCTGCATGTTCCACGCCTACAACACCGTATATGTGGAAAAACTCGGAAAGCCTTGCGTCATGCTGTGCAAGGAGGATCTGGTAGGCGTCGGAAGGAAGGCCGCCACTTCCCGTCTGTGTCCGAACCTTCGGTTTGTCACCTCCAAAATTCCGGACCTGACCTGGATGCCGGAACTGGATGAAAAAGTGCGGGAAGGCATTATCCGCCCGAACCTGCGGGACATCCTGGATGAAATAATCGATGGTCTGACAAAGCCTCTTACAGAAGAGGAAAAGATTCCTTATGTCAAGGACAACAGTTTTGCGCAGCCCTTTGAAGTGGACAGCCTGGACGGGATCAACGATCTGTTCTATAAGAACGGCTGGACAACCGGACTTCCCATCGTGCCTCCCACAGAGGAAAAGGTCAGGGAAATGCTGAAAGGAACGGATCTGCCTGCAGACTATGTTGTGGCGCAGATTCCCCCGATGAACGGAAAAGCCACTGTGGAGAAGATCGCCATCAACGCTGTCATGGCCGGATGCAAGCCGACCTATATGCCGGTCCTGATCGCCATGGTCAAGGCGATCGTGGATCCGAAGATCGCCCTGGAAGGCTGGGTCTGTTCCGTGGCCAGCTGGTGCCCGATAATCACTGTCAGCGGAAAAGTGGCGCAGGAAATCGGGATCGGGACAGGCGCGGCAGCTCTGAGCCAGTATCAGAAAGCCAATGCTGCCATTTCCAGGACTTACGCGTATATCATCCAGAATATCGCCGGCGTGCGTCCGGGTGTGGAAGATATGGCGGAAGTCGGTCATGAAGCCCGCATGGGCATCACACTCGGCGACCGGATCGCCGATGACAATCCTTGGGAACCTCTTCATGTGGACTTCGGCCTGGACAAAGAGGACAGCGCTGTCATCATGTTCTGGGGACAGGAACGCTATGAAGGCCATGGCGGCAACGCCGAAGGCTGCTTTAAATCCATGTTCCGCTGCGCTTACGGCGGATGGGACAGAGGCTGCTGCTATGTCATGTCGCCGGGCTTTGCCAGGGTCCTTGACAGGGAAGGCTACAAGAGCCGTAAAGAAGTGCTCCGCTATGTGCAGCAGTACGCACGCCACAGTGCGGCCAATGTGAACTTCCGCTGGATGTATGACAACAACCATATTCCGGAAGGTGTACAGATTCCCAGGAGCAAGGATGTTTCCGCACCTCTGTTCTGGACCATGGATCATATGATGATCGTCATCTCCGGTTCCAACTATGACGCCACCTGTATCAATTTTGCCGGCGGCGGCGAGCACGGCGGACCTTCCTGCGCAAAGATCGAACTTCCTGCCAACTGGGCGGAACTGGTGAAAGAGTACGAAGTGATCGAACCTGAGTATCATCCGTATTAAATCAAATATTTTGAGCAGAGCAGATGCTGCTGATAGAAAACCGGCTGTTTGCGCAGCCGGTTTTTTACTGTCCCATCCTCTATTTGCCGGCTTTGCAGTTATGGTATATAATACAAACATTCTTGTATCAGGAGAGGGACCATGGATCTGCAAAAACTCAAAGCATTTGTCTGTGTGGCAAAATGGAGAAGCTTTACGAAGGCATCGGCGGAACTGTTCATCAGCCAGCCTGCGCTGAGCAAGAAGATCTCGGAATTTGAAAAAGAACTGGGGACCACTCTGCTGATCCGGGACAATCGGACAGTAGAACTGACGGAGGCAGGTCAGCTCCTTTATAATGAAGCCCCGATCCTTTTGAAATACGGGGAGGATCTGGAATACAAAGTGCGGGCGCTGGGAGAGAATCCGGATACCACTTTGAATATCGGCTGCACCGGGATCGAGTATGGCAGACTGACAGATACCCTGAATGCATTCCGGCAGATCCATCCGGAAATCTCCTTGTCCCTGCACCGCAATACGGCAGCCCAGAACCATGCGCAGATCCTGGGAAATATGCTGGATGTTGCCTTCCAGACCCGGTTTGAACTGGACAGTGAAAGTGAAGTGGACGGCATTCCCTTTTCCAGAGATCAGTTGGCAGTGGTGGTCAGCAAACACCATCCTCTGGCAGGGGAGACAGAACTCAGCATTGAGCAGCTCCAGGGAGAAAACTATATCGGTATCCAGCCGACTTCCGATCATGTCCCCTTTGCCAATCTGATCAATAACCTGACAGAAAACGGATATCATCCGAACAGCATTATGATCGCAGGCAATGTGGATGAACTGGTTCTGGCGGTTTCCTGCGGACTTGCAGTAGGGCATCTGTTATACGGCACACGAAAAGTATACGGCGGCCTTATCAGCTATATCCATACCAAAGACTATCAGGTACAGTTGGAGATAGACCTGGTATGGAACAGGTCCAATAAAAATAAGGCAAGACAGTTGCTGGTGGATTTTGTCAGGGAGGAAAACCGCAGGATCGGATTGGAGTAGAAGCATTTTACAGGATTGCGCAGAAATAAGAATAGTCCGCTGTCTTTTTTTTGCGATTTTCCATTTTTAAGAATAGTGAGTTATTCTCAATGTGTTGTATGCCCTTGATTTACGAATAGTTTCATGTACAAAACTATTCGCGAATCAAGGGTTAAATACTATTTGCGAATAGTTTTTCTTGAGGGACTATTCTTAAAAATATGATTTTTCAAAAAAACGGATATTGAAGGTCGTATGCCGATTATTGTATATGCAGATCAAATAGAGTACAATCACATGAACGGCATAGATTTACTGATTGCTGAAATCTATATGTGATGGTGACGATCATGAAACGAATCTGCCTGTCCGGGAAGTCCCGGATACATGCTCTTTTTCGGAAAGGAACCGCACTGCTGTGCGGCGCATTGTGTTTATGCCTGCTCTTCGGCGTGACAGCAGCGTGGGCGGCCGAAGCCGGTCCGCCGACAACACCCGGACTGACAGCTGAAACCGATCCGCTTTCAGAAGAGGTTTCCCTGGTATTCGGAATGAAAGGCGATGACGTTCTTAAAATGCAGAACGCCCTGAAAGACCTGGGATATCCCGGATTCATTCCGGACGGGGAGTTTGGAGAAAATTCCCGTCTTGCAGTTCAGATCTTCCAGTTCTATAACGGTCTTCCGGTAACAGGGGAAGCAGACGGTGAAACCCTGACAGCCCTGTACCAGGGCGGAGCGGAGCGGTTCCGTGTCCTTGCAAAAGGAGATAACGGAAAAGCAGTGGAACGCGTGCAGCAATACCTGTTCTCAGCGGGATTTCTTTCAACGAAACCGGACGGAAGCTTCGGGCCGGGAACGGCGAGTGCCGTAAAACTGTTTCAGTCTCTGGCAGGCATTGATCCCCAGGATGGAAACGTGGGAAAACAAACAGCTGCAAAAATGATCAATGAGCCTCTCAGCTTCGAACCGCTGCAAAGCGGAGATGAGGGCGATCTTGTTGCGGTGATCCAGGAAAAGCTAAAGGATCTGGGTTTTTTGCAGGCGGAAGCCGGCGGAACTTTCGACGATGAGACGCAGCGGGCTGTGAAGCTGTTCCAGATGTATGCAGGGATGGAGATCACCGGAACGGCAGACGGCGATACCATTGAAGCGATCTGCGCGAAACAGGTTTCCTTTTCTCCCCTGAACCAGGGCTCCAAAGGAACCCCGGTCAGAATGCTCCAGACGATCCTGAAGGAACTGGGTTACACTGAAAATGAACCGGACGGATCCTTCGGCAGTCAGACGAAAAAAGCCGTTCATGATTTCCAGGCGATCAACAATCTGGGCCGGGACGGATCCTGCGGAAGGGAGACCGCGGATAAACTGTTTGATGATCCGCTTCCTTTCGACCAGGAAGCGTTGGACAATGCCGGCAACGATGCGGAAGCATATGCGAAACAGATCCTGGATGAGATTGGCTGGGACCTGAAAAAAGCCTATGACTGGTCTGTGGGGCTTTCCTATAATTATTATCTGTATACCGGAAATACCACGACAGAATCCGCCGTGTATTCTTTTTCCACTCATTACGGAAACTGCGTCAGCATGGCCTCGACCTTCTGCTGGATGGCGAGGGCACTGGGCTATGAAGCCCGCGTCATTTACGGGCACGTTCCCTATCGAAGTGGTTCCATGGGAGAACATGCATGGGTTGAGATCGTGGTGGACGGGGAAACACATGTGTGCGATCCGGATTTTGAAATGCAGATGAAAAAGAACGGCTATATGATCGATTACGGCCAGTCGGGAACCTGGGTCTATAACTTCGGCTATGTCATGGAGGATTGACAAGGTCCCGCAGCCGCAGCCGGCTTTCAGAGACTTCGAAAGATACCGAAAAGACTGACGCGATTTTTCGCGCCGGTCTTTTTATATATATTGTGAATATGTTTTTCAAAGGTGGAACGGGTGATGCACAGCTCTTCTATGACCGCCGGATCTGCGGCTCCGTTCAGCAGCATATTGATGATCTCTTCTTCCCGGCGGGTCAGACCGAATTCATTGATCATGGCTTTCGGCGCGGCAAACCCGGGGGCGGTGGGATCGGCCTTGAAGCCCCGGTATCTCGTGACGAGACGGTAGAGTTTCAGTTCGATATGGATCTTCAGGAGTTCCAGGAAAAACATTTCCTTCTCCGTAAAGTCCCCGTCTTTTTTCGTACGGTACAGTCCGATCATTCCCAGTTTGATATCATTATGGACAAAGGTTGCCTGAAGGGCGTAATACAGATTCTGGGTCTTATAGATATCCAGATACAATGCAGAGCGGCACCATTCTTCTTCGTCCCGGGCATCGGAAGCGCGGAAAACAGAACTCCAGGGGGCGTCCATGTATTCCCACCAGACAGAACGATAGGATCCTTCCACAAATCGGGATTCGTCGAAGGATTCATTATCAGGACCTATGAAATAAGGCTCTTCATAGACGAACTCATTGTTGCGGGAGGTGACCTTCAGCGCCATGGCTTTATGGTAGGGGATGATGGTCTTGATCTGGGAAAGCAGTACCCGGGAGAGGTCCTGGAAAGAATCGCACAGATTGATCCGGTATATGACCTGGGAAATATAAGAACTTTCCTTCATGGTGAGATTGACTGCCATAACTGCCTCCTTGTCAGATGTGATCCGTCCGCTGTTTATACTATATAGGAACCGTTCGGAAACGGCAAGCACAAATATAGAAGAAAACAAGTATTAATATGGTAAATAAGTATATAAATAGAAGTTGTGAACAATTTAACGGAATCGGCAAAAATATTATACTAAAACTGTAACTGTAAGCTCAAATATAAGGAGGAGGTTATGGCAAAGATTATCACTGCAAAGGAAGCGGCGCAGCTGATCCCTGACGGTGCCACAATTGCGTGCGGCGGCATGGGACTGTCCGGATGGGCAGAGGAGATCGGATGCGCGATCCGGGACAATTATAAAGAAACAGGGCATCCCTGCAATCTGAACGTGAAACAGGGAAGCGCCATGGGCGACTGGAAAACCAGAGGCATTACCCGGCTTGGGGAAGCCGGGGAAGGGCTGGTGACCAAATGGAGCGCAGCTCATATTGGAAGCGCATTTACCCTCAATAAGCTGGCGGTGGAAAACAAACTGGAATGCTGGTGCCTGCCCCAGGGCGTGATCGTAAACCTGTGGAGGGAAATTGCGGCAGGAAGACCGGGACTGATCACCAAAGTCGGACTCGGAACTTTCGTTGATCCCAGACTGGACGGCGGCCGCATGAACCAGGTCACCAAGGAAGATATCTGCAAGCTGATCGAATTTGAAGGAGAAGAGTATCTGTTCTACAAATCCTTCCCCGTAAATGTGGCAATCCTGCGGGGAACGACTGCTGATACCAACGGCAATGTGACCTTTGAACATGAATCCGTGCTCAGTGAAGCACTGTCGATCGCAGAGGCGGTGAAGCATTGCGGCGGTATCGTGATCGTGCAGGTGGAATACATCGCCAAGGCAGGAACGCTGCATCCGAAGGATGTAAAGATCCCCGGGATCCTGGTGGATTATATCGTCCAGGCAACCAGTACGGATGCCTGCTGGCAGACCGAAGGAGTTTACTATGAACCCGCCTTCTGCGGCAATGTGAAAAAACCGGTAGACCGGATCAAACCGTTGGATCTGACAGAGCGTAAAGTAATCTGCCGTCGCTGTGCGGCTGCTCTGAAGAAGGGAAATGTGGTTAACCTGGGCATCGGCATCGCAGCGGACACTGCTTCCATCGTGGCGGAAGAAGGCCATATCGATGAGATCGTGCTGAGCACGGAATCCGGTATGGTGGGCGGCGTTCCGGCAGCTCTTCCCAATTTCGGAAGCGCCTACAATCCGGAAGCGATCATGACCCACAACGATATGTTCGACCTGATCGACGGCGGCAATCTGGACGTTACCGTGCTGGGAATCGGACAGATCGATGAGAAGGGCAACAACAATGTTTCCAAGTTCGGACCGAGCCTTACCGGCCCCGGCGGATTCATCAACATTACCAGCGCAACTAAGACCGTTATCTTCTGCGGCACCTTTATGGCCAAAGCCAAATATGCGGTCCATGACGGGAAGCTGGAGATCGTGGAGGAAGGAAAGATCCGCAAATTCGTCAAAAACGTGGAGCAGATAACCTTCTCTGCGGAAAAGGCCCCGAAGGATCAGAATGTTCTGTATGTAACAGAACGCTGCGTCTTCAAACTGGTCGACGGAAAACTGACGCTGATCGAGATCGCGCCGGGCATCGATCTGGAGAAGGACATTCTGGCCAATATGGATTTCCGTCCGGAGATCTCTGCGGATCTGAAGCTGATGGATGAAGGCATGTTCCGGGAGCACTGGGGCGGCCTGACCTTATAAAATAGCAATCACGGAAATAGCAGGAGGAAAATATGATTCTTGATCAAAAGCATTTAAGATTCCAGAAACTGTGCAGACAGTTCGCGGAAACGGAATTTACAAAAGAGCTTCTTGACAGGCTGGATGAGACCGGGGAATTTGACTGGGATATTTTCAATAAAATGTCCCGTTACGGATTCTGCGGCGTAAAGATCCCGAAGGAATACGGCGGAGCCGGCGGGGACTATCTGTCCTACGCGCTGCTGGTAGAGGAATTTGCCCGGGTATCGCCTGTCATGTCAATCTATGCCAATACATCCAACTCCCTTGGAGGAGGCCCCTTAATGCTGGCAGGAAGCGAGGAGCAGAAACAGTTCTATCTTCCGCCGGTAGCGAAGGGAGAAAAGATCATGGTATTTGCCCTGACAGAGCCCGGTGCAGGTTCGGATGCCGGCGGCACCACCACAAGAGCGGAAGAGCAGCCGGACGGAAGCTTCATCCTGAACGGCCGCAAGACTTTCATCAGCGGCGCGCCGGTGGCAGATTACTGCATCGTCTTTGCCAAGACGGATCCGAAGCAGAAGGGCAGCCGCGGCATTTCCATGTTCATCCTGGATATGCATCTGCCGGGCGTTTCCTGCGGAAAGCCGGAACATAAGATGGGTATCAAAGGGTATCCTACCTGTGACCTGATCATGGAAGATGTGCATGTGGCGAAGGATGCGCTGGTAGGTCAGAAAGACAAAGGCTTCGGCTACGCCATGAAGACACTGGACGGCGGCCGGCTCGGCATGGCGGCCCAGGGCGTCGGCATTGCCCAGGGATGTCTGGAAGAAGCGATCAAATACGCAAAAGAAAGAAAACAGTTCGGAAGGCCCATCGCCAATTTCCAGGCCATCAGCTTTATGCTGGCAGATATGGCAACGGAAACGGAAGCAGCCCGTCAGCTGGTCTATCATGCGGCACAGCTGAAAGACGCCGGAAAAGAAGCAGGACAGGCCTGCTCCATGGCGAAGTATTTTGCCGCAGAGGCAGCCAACCATGTAGCATATAAGGCTGTCCAGATCCACGGCGGATACGGATACATCAACGAATACAAAGTAGAGCGGTTCTATCGTGACGCCAGGATCGTACCGATCTATGAAGGAACCAGCCAGGTGCAGCAGATGGTTATTTCCGGCATGCTGCTGAAGTAAAGGAGGATCCAGAAAAATGAAGATATATGTATGTGTAAAACAGGTTCCGGATACCTCCGGCGTGGTAGCTGTGAATCCGGACGGAACAATGAACCGGAGCAAAATGCCCACCATCATCAATCCTGACGATCTCAACGCCATGGAAGCAGCCCTGACCCTGAAAGAACGGGAAGGCGCTACTGTGGTCGCGATCTCCATGGGACCTCCCCAGGCAGGGGAAATGATGAGGGAACTTCTGGCCATGGGCGCCGATGAAGCCGTACTGATCTCCGGCAGGGAGTTCGGCGGATCGGATACATTTGCCACCAGCCAGATCATTGCAGGAGGCATCCATCATCTCGGGATTGAGGAAGGCGACCTGATCCTCTGCGGCCGTCAGGCTATTGACGGTGATACCGCACAGGTCGGCCCGCAGATCGCTGAAAAGCTCCATCTTCCGCAGGTGACCTATGCCACAGAGATCGTAAAAGACGGTAATACCTATACCGTGAAAAGAGCACTGGAAGACGGCTATATGAAGATCCAGGTGAAGTCTCCCTGCCTGATCACCTGCATCAAGGAACTGAATGAGCCCCGCTATATGACAGTGCAGGGCGTTTTCGAAGCAGATGAAAAGCCGTTATTGATCCTCGATTATGAAGCATTGAAGGACGAACCGCTGATCGAGGCGGATACCATCGGACTGAAAGGATCTCCGACCAATATCTTCAAGTCGTTCAACCCGCCGGTTAAGGGGCAGGGGGAAATGCTTCAGGGAAGCGTGAAGGAAATGGCTGCCGCACTGGCAGACAGATTGGCAGCAAAACACGTGATATAGAAAGGAGATCAATATGGCTGAATACAACAGCAAAGCGATAGAAGAGTTTTCCGATATCTGGGTGTTCTGCGAGCAGAGAGACGGAAAACTGATGAATACGGATTTTGAACTGATCTCGGAAGGCAGAAAACTGGCCGACCAGAGAGGTTCGAAACTGGTAGGTCTGCTTCTGGGCGACCAGGTAGCGGATCTTGCAAAGGAACTGGGAGGATACGGCGCAGACAAGGTGATCGTCTGTGAAGATCCCGCCTTAAAGATTTATACGAATGAAGCTTATACGGATGTGGTCTGCAAAGTCGTCATGGAACGAAAGCCCGAAGTACTGCTCCTGGGAGCCAGCAACATCGGAAGAGACCTGGGGCCGAGATGCGCAGCCCGTCTGCATACCGGACTGACCGCTGACTGTACACATCTTGATATCGACATGAATACCTATGTGGATTTCCTGGATAAGAACTCCAACGTAGATGTGGCCAATACCGAATTCAAGATGGAAGATGTAAACATGAAGATGACCCGTCCGGCTTTCGGCGGCCATCTGATGGCAACCATCATCTGCCCGAGATTCCGTCCCTGTATGGCAACGGTACGTCCGGGCGTTATGAAGAAAGCACCCTTTGACCAGGCAAAAGCCGATGCCTGCGAAGTAGAAGTACTGCAGATGGGACTCAATGCGGATGCTCTTCACGAGAAGGTTCTGGAAGTGGCGAAGGAAGCCAAGGAGATCGTGGACCTGATCGGCGCTGACGTGATCGTTTCCATCGGAAACGGCGCTGCCAAGGACATCGCCCGGGCGAAAGAACTGGCACAGCAGCTGGCAGATGCTTTAGGCGGCGGTGTCGTAGGAAGCAGCCGTGCCCTGGTGGATGCAGGTCTCATGAGCGCAGACCGGCAGGTAGGTCAGACCGGCAAGACCGTGCATCCCAAGGTATATGTGGCTCTCGGCATCAGCGGTGCGATCCAGCACAAAGCAGGCATGCAGAATTCCGAGCTGATCATTGCCGTCAACAAGAACGAGAATGAACCGATCTTTGAAGTGGCAGACTACGGTCTGGTAGGCGATCTGTTCCAGATCGTTCCGGAGATGATCGAAGCCATCAAGGCGCAGAAATAAGAACCGTGTTATATGTATGAAAAGGGGCTGTGAAAAAATGAATGATCATTTTTCACAGTCCTTTTTTCCGGCGGCAGATGCAAAAGCATTTCCTGCAATGAATTTACGGCTATGAACGATTTTCAGCCCATCACTGGCAATAAAATCGTTCACAGCCGTAAAATCGTTGCAGGGGGGTGCTGCAAAATCGCGCATACCCGTAAAATCATTGCAAACGCCTGAGCGGATCTGTCTCAACAAAGGAACTCTATCTTCAAAGAGGGGCTGTGAAGAAAAGGTGCATAAAAAACTCCCGTTTTTTCACATGTCCTTTTTTTCAGTGAAGCTGGCAGTCAAGGCCGGCAGCGGTAAATATTTCCAGACAGGAGGCAAGTTTTTCTTTGCTCTGCCGCTTAGCATCGGAGAGAAGATAGGGCTTTCCTAACATCTTAAACTTATTTTCACCGTAATTGTGGTAGGGCAGCAGATCCACGTGGAGTGGCTTTTCAAAGCTCTTTACGACGTTTGCGATTGCAGTAAGGTTGGCCTCGGTATCCGTAATCTCAGGGATCAATGGAACCCGGATAAATATTTCGGCGTCTGTTTTCAGAAACTCCCGCAGGTTCCTATGGATAAGTTGATTATCCACCCCGGTGTAATGTTTATGCAGATCGGGATCAATGATCTTCAAATCGAATAGTACGAGATCAACCAGTCCGCTGGTTCTGCTTATATATTCTGTTGGAAAATAACCACAAGTATCCAGCGCGGTATGTATACCTCCGTTTTTGCAGAGGGTATAAAGAGCCGTGACGAAATCAATCTGCATCATGGGCTCGCCGCCGGAGATCGTAATTCCGCCGCCTGAGCGCTGATAATACCCCAGATCCCGCTTCACCGTGTTATATACTTCATCTGCAGTTACATGCTCGCCGTACAGATGCATAGCGCCTGCTGAGCATGCTTTTACGCATGTGCAGCAGTTTTTGCAAAGAGAACGGTCGATTCTTATTTCAGGTTTATTATCGGTTGGAATAAGAGAAATGACGTGTTCAGGACAGACGGCGGCACATTTGCCGCAGCCACGGCATTTGGAGGGGCGATTCACGATCTGTGGAAGGCTGCTTTGGGATTCCGGGTTGGCGCACCAGATGCATGAAAGCGGACAGCCTTTCACAAAAACGGTGGTTCTGATCCCAGGTCCGTCGTCGGTACTGAAACGCTGTATATTAAAAATCGTTCCCTGTGTTTCCGGCATCTCAGTGCTTCACCTCCCTGTCATTAACATAAAAGCCGGGTAAAATATTACAAAATTCTGCCTGACGCCGCAAGCGGAGTCAGGCAGAATCAGATCTGGAATTACAGCAGAATCAGATATCCTGGCTGGTTCTGCTTATAATGTCATCCTGGACCCTTGTCGGCAGATCTACAAAGAACGCACTGTAGCCTGCGACACGAACCATAAGATTTGAGTAGTCTTCCGGACGTTTCTGTGCATTTTCAAGTGTTTCTTTGTCAATGAAATTAATCTGGACATGATACCCGTTTTTATTAAAGAAATTCTCAAGGAGCGCGGCCAGCTTATCGATATTCCTGCCGTCCTCGAACAGTTTATGCTCAAACTTCATGTTCATAAGTGCAGCGTTGGAGTTGGCAACGACATTTGCTTTCCCTGCGGAATTGAAAACACAGGTAGGTCCGTGGATATCACATCCCTGCTCCGGAGAACAGAATCCATCGGCAAGAGGCGTTTCAGCTTTACGGCCATCGGGAAGTGCTCCTGTTACTTTGCCAAACATCAGATGCGTGTTCGCACCGCTTCTGCCTGCCCACTGCGGGAAGCCGAACGGATCCTTCTCCTGACGGATACGGTTTCCGCACCATTCGGCCAGCTCACTGTAGAAGCAGTCGACGTAATCGTCGTCATTGCCGTATTTCGGTGCAGCGAGAAGCCTGTCACGAAGCTCTTCATAGCCCTCAAAATTCGCCTTGAGAGCTGCTTTGATCTCATCGATCGTGGCAATCTTATCATCAAAGACGACCTTTTTGATTGCAGCGAGAGAATCAACAACATCCTGGATTCCACGATCTGCTACATGGAAGAGGAACTGCTGATATCGCTGACCGCCGTTTCGAACGTCTTTGCCCAGCTTGATGCAGTCGTTGCAGAGTGCGGAGCAGAAGGGGATCCGGTAACTGTTTATATCAGCAAATGCGGTCAGATGACTCATGTGGACAAGAATCTTGATCAGTACATCGAACTGCGCTTTGAAAGCTTCGACATAATCTTCAATGCAGGTAAAGCTGCTCGGATCACCGGTTTTCGGGCCGATCTGTTTTCCGTTTTTGGGTTCCCTGCCTTCATTAAGAACATATTCAAATATCTTTGCTGTATTGATATCAATTACACCCAGGGAGCCGCCGTGGATGGATGCTGAGGTGATAGATCCGGCACAGCCGCTGCAGCACCAGTCTCTTGCATCCTCAAGAGTGATTCCATGATCGACGAAGCTGGGAATTCTCGGCTCATCGCTCAGGATCGAGGGATTGCCGTCACCGCGACGAACATTCACTTCAAGAGCTTTAAGCCAGACTTTTCTGTCAATATTCTTATGGTACCTTACGTAGATCGGAGGCTGGGGAAACTGTACCTGGGCGAGAGTCTCAAGAAGCAGATAGGACAACTCATTGGATGCATCGTTTCCATCCCTGTCAACACCGCAGATCGTGGTGTTCTGAAGGTGCGTTCCAGGGATATTCTTTTTATCGTAGTTGCTCTTAACGGACGTCAGCTGATTGAACTTGACAAACAGGCAGGCAACAATTTCTGCAGCATCCTGACGGGAAAGCGTCTGTTCCACCATAACATCCTTGCGGTACATCGGATAGAGATATTGGTCAAGACGACCCGGCGTTTCTGCGTGGAATGCCATTTCCAGATTCAGACAAAGATGAATAAACCAGAAACTCTGAACGGCTTCACGGAAACTACGGGCAGGTTTTGCAGGTACATGAGCACAGATCTGGGAGATCTCCTCCAACTCTGCGCGGCGGACAGGATCGGCTTCTTTCGCCGCCATCTCAGCGGCCAGGACAGAATAGCGCTGGGCGTATTCAATAGCGCCTTCGCATGCAATGATAACAGCCTGCAGAAAACAATCCCTGAGATAATCATTTGCGCTGTCGGTTTCATACGGGAGATTGTCGAGTGCTTCTTTTGCTTCGTCAATAACCCCTTCAAGACCGATACGGATCACTTTGCCATAATCAACAGTACGAACTCCCGGAGGTGCGACAAGCTTCATTCCCATAACCAGACCAGACTCTATCCAGTCTGGCAGCCAAGGAAATTTAGCCTCTCTGACTTCCCTGACGATGTCGCCTGTTGAATGTCCGTGCCAGAACTCGCAGTCCTCAAGAATGCTGCGGCGTTCTTCTTCCGTTATCATGGCAGCAGTAACAGAACTTCCACCGGAAGGTCCCATGGTATTGAGGTTTTCAATCGCACTGTCGGGACTGTAATCCACATAAGGGGATGCACCTAAAACATACTGGGACTGGGAACCTACGATCAGTTCACCGGGCCAAATAGAAATGGGATTCTCCCGCATGATCTGGCGGAAGAGCTTTGCCCGCCGGATATCAATATTCTGTCCATAGGTACTTTTCCAGGAATCGGTAACGATACGGCTGCGTTCACAGCAGATATGTTCAACCGCATTCTTACGGAGTTCTATAAGACTTGCAACTCTATCCGTTACACAGTTTACAGAGTCTATCTGCGCAAAATCATTGGTTACCTTTGATGATTCGATCATTGTATTTTCTTCCTTTTCGTATTTTATTTTATTGCATCTCCTGCGTAATGGCAGGCAACATAGTGACCGTCGCTGTATTCGCGCAGTTCAGGGCTTTCCGCACGGCATTTATCCGTTGCATAGATGCAGCGCGGTGCAAAGCGGCAGCCGGGCTTAGGATTGATGGGTGAACTCAGTTCACCTCGCAGGACAATACGTTTTTTCTCATGCTGGAGACTGGGTATGGGGATCGCGGAAAGAAGGGCTTGCGTGTAGGGATGCAGTGTGTTGGCAAATAGATCCCTGGTACCGGATTTTTCCACGATCTGACCCAGATACATCACGACGATCTGGTCAGAAATATGTTTTACAACAGAAAGGTCATGAGTTATGAATATGTAGGTCAGATTCCGTTCCTTCTGCAGATCCTGAAGAAGATTCAAGATCTGCGCCTGAATAGAAAAGTCCAGTGCAGAGACCGGCTCATCACAGACGATCATCCGGGGTTCAGAGGAGAGTGCGCGGGCAATGCCGATACGCTGTCTTCGTCCGCCGTCAAGCTCGTGAGGATATACATTCGCAAGACGTCTTGCAAGTCCGACCAGATCCATCAGATCATAGACACGTTTTTCAATCTCAGAAGAGTTCCTGATATCGGTCAGAGAGCGGATGGGCTCGGCAATAAGCTGGGAAACACTCATCCGGGGATCCAGAGAGGCAAACGGATCCTGAAATATCATCTGGATCTGACGACGGTAAGGTTTGAACTCCTTCATGGGAAGCGCTGTCACATCCACACCATCGTAAATGATTTTTCCGGAGGTTGGCTCTTCCAACCGCATGATTGTTTTGCCCAGTGTTGATTTTCCACAGCCGGATTCCCCGACAACACCCAGTGTTTTGCCGGCATCAATGCTGATTGAGATGTCGTCTACAGCGTGAAGTGTGCCCTTGGCCACGTTGAAATATTTTTTCAGGTTTTCTATTTCAATCAATGCCATAGTAAACCCCTTACCTTTCTGCGGAGGCGCTGCCTTCGCTGACTAAATGACACTTCACAAAATGGCCGGGAGAAACTTCGACCGTTTCTGGGTCCACCTGTCTGCATTTTTCGATGTGCATCGGACACCGGTCGCAGAAGCTGCAGTATTCAGGCAGGTTTGTAGGATCACTTGCCAGACCGGGTATGGGAGTAAGGCGCTCCACTTCCTTGTCCAGACTGGGGATAGAGTTAAACAACCCAAGTGTATATGGATGGAGCGGGTTTCCGAAGATATCCCGGATCGTACCGCGCTCCATGATCTCGCCTGCATAAATGATCGCGCACTCATCACAGTTTTCTGCCACAATGCCCAGATCATGTGTGATAAGAAGCATGGAAGTTCTGATTTCATCCCGCAGGGATTTCATCATGCTGAGTACCTGCGCCTGTATGGTAACATCCAGTGCAGTCGTCGGCTCATCCGCTATGATCAGTTCTGGTCTGCAGACAAGAGCCATAGCGATTACTACACGCTGTTTCATCCCACCGGAGAATTGGTGAGGATAATCGTTAAACCGGTCATCCTCAATGCCAACCATCTGAAGCACTTCATGTGCCTTAACTTCTGCTTCTGCTTTGGAGATCTTGTCATGCAGTTTGATAACTTCCATGATCTGATCGCCTACGCGTAATACAGGGTTAAGTGCAGTCATAGGATCCTGGAAGATCATACTGATCCTGTTGCCGCGGATCCTGCGCATCTCTTTCGCGTCTTTTTTCAGAAGATCCTCTCCATTAAACAGGATCTCGCCTTCAATAATGCGGGCAGGAGGAATGGGAAGCAGACCCATGATTGCCAAAGCGATAGAGGTCTTTCCCGCACCGGTCTCACCGACCAGTCCCAGCGTGGTGCCTTTTTTCAGATTAAAAGAAACACCGTTAACGGCCTCATACACTTCTTCTCTGGTATTATAGTGTAGTCGGAAATTGTTTATCTTAAGCAGAATATCCTGCGCTTGCTTCTTTTCTTCCATAATACGTTCCTCACTTCATTCTGGGGTCAAGCGCATCGCGGAGACCGACACCAAACAGCTGGAAGCCAAGAACTGCTACCAAAATACAACATGTAGGAGCAATTACCATATGCGGGGAGGACATGAGGAAATCTTTTCCCTGGTTGAGGATACTTCCCCATTCCGGTGTCGGCGGCGCAATACCGATACCTATGTAGCTGAGGCTGGAAATGAGTCCGATCGATGCAGCCAGAATGGTGATCATCTGGATGGAAAGCAAACCAACGGCATTTGGAATAAGATGCCTCAGGATCATTTTAAAGGTACCGATATTAATAGCGCGGGAAGATTCGATATACTCGCCGCTTCTGACTGTCAATATGGCCATACGGAAGGTACGTGCACAGATTGACAGACTTGAGATGGTTATGGCGACAATAAGCTGCGGGATGCCGTTACCCAGTACAGCGGTAATACTCATGGCCATCAGCACCATCGGAATAGCCTGAAATACGTCCATGACGCGCATGATAGCATTGTCAGTCTTCCCACCCCGGTATCCGGCGATGGTACCTAACAGACCGCCGGTCAGTGCAGAGGTGATCGTTGTTGCGAGTGACAGCGCAAGGGAGTATCTGGCGCCGTAGATACAGCGGCTGAGAATGTCTCTGCCCAGCGAATCGGTGCCAAACCAGTGGACCGCATCCGGTGCCTTTTTAAGAGCCATATAGTCGGGCTGGTTGGGATCAAAAGGAGCCAGAACATCTGCAAAAATGGCCACAAGGATGACCACTATAATAATGAACATGCCGACCAGAGCAGTGGGATTGCGCTTCAAACGTTTCCAGGCTTGTCGTCCGGGAGAGTCAATGCTGCTTTTTCCACTGTACTTGGCTCTGACCTGTGCGGCTTTTTCCATTTCCGGTGTCTTATATTTCGCCATGCTCAACCCTCCTTACTTTTTTCTGTCTTTTTTTAATATTATCCAGAATAAGAGTCGTTTTCAGGCGTGGATCCACAAACACATATAAGAGGTCCAGAATCAGGTTGATCAGGGTACAGACAACTGCCAGAACAAAAACGCCGCCTAGTGCAGATGGATAGTTTCTCGAATTGATGGCATCAGCAATATATTTTCCGACGCCGGGAACACCGAAGACCGTTTCGATGATCAGTGCGCCGCCGAGCTGGTTGCCGAAATCATAACCGATCTGGGAGACAAGCGGGATCATCGTGTTGCGAACCATGTGCTTAAAAATAACAACACGCTCTTTTTGTCCCTTTGCTCTCGCCGTTTTGACATAATCCTGACGCATTACATCCAGCATAGTTGTTCGTGTTACACGAATGTTTGTGGACATAACGGACAGCGTAATGACAGCCATCGGAAGAACATAACCTTTCCAGGTCTCAATGCCGCTCGTCGGCAGGATCCCCCATTTGACTGAAAAGAGCAGGATTCCGAACAGCGCCAGACAGAAGCCGGGAATCGCCATCAAGGCCATGGAAAATACGATCAGCGCGCTGTCAATCCAGGTATATTGCTTGATAGCTGACAGGATTCCCAATGGGACGCCGATCAGAACGCCCAACAGAACCGCACCAACCGCAAAAATCAGCGAGACAGGGAATCGGACCATGAGCTCGTCGATCACCGGTTTTCCCGAGCGGTAGGAGGTGCCGAGGTCTCCGGTGAAAGAGTGTGCCACATATCTGAAGAAACGGGTGAAAAACGGATCGTCCAATCCCATTTCTTCCCGAAGCGCATCGATATCTTCCTGTTTTGCATCAACACCCAGAATCATCTGTGCGGGATCACCCGGGGAAATCTCGTTCAGGACGAAGAGGATCAGAATCACGCCGAACAGGATCGGAATAAGATATAAAATTCTTTTTGTTAAATACTTTAGCATTTAACCACCTCCGCCGATCAAAAAAGGATTAGCAGCAGGCCGGCAGGAACCTGTAATGCATGCATTTGTGTAGGGCACCAGCCTATAAGCGATGGGGGTACCACAGGATGCGGTGCCCCCATCGTTTTGCTAAAAGGACATGTATTATTCGCCGATAGGTCTGACGAGAGAAAGGTCTACGCTGGTGCCGGTGCCATTATAGAAGCCTTCAAGCTGGGGATTATGAGCGACTGCGTTCAGAGAACGGCCCATACCGATCATATAAGCGCCATCATAGAGATACGTTACAATGTCTTTAATAGCCTGAACGGCTTCGTCCTCATCAAGGCTGCTGTATGCTGTTACCACGGTCGTAAGGAAATCGGGATCATCAATGTTGGGGTTGCCGGGAGCTACAGCGCCGGGTTCGATAACGGTGAAAACGTTGGCATCACGGAAGAACTTACAGCTGTTGGCAAGTTCCGTAAACAGCAGATCGAAGTTGCCGCTCTTGGACATTTCCAGGAAAGTAGGAACGTCGGGGGTGGTGAAGTCGAGGGTAATACCAACTTCTTTCAGCATGGCCTGCGCTGCAGTCATGATCGCAGCATTCTGCGGGAATGCGATACCGTTGATTACAAGGCCATCTGCATATCCGGCTTCAGCCAGAAGCTCTTTGGCTTTTTCCGGGTTAAATTCAACGCCGGCACCATCTGTAGGATCATAGTAATACTTGGATTCAGAAGTGACATAGAACGGCTCAATAGGAGCGATTCCACTGGTATGGACCTGATTGAGCAGTTCGGTGTTCAGCGCGAGGCGGATGGCTTCACGGACTCTCTTGTCGGCAGTCGGATGTCCCTCGCCGGCATACATGAAGAAGCGGTTGCAGTCCTGTGTGCTTACAAAAGTGACAGCACACTTGTCGTTGCCGACGAGCTCTGCAGCCTGACCGATATTGATCGCAAGGGCAACGTCAGCGCTGCCGCTCATGATGTTCATAACACGGGTAGCAGCATCGGGAACGAATGTAAACTTGATATATTTATAGTAGGGAACATTCTCGGTATCCCAATGCTCTTCATTGCGTTCCAATAGGATAGACTGGCCGGGGATCCACTCGACAAATCTGTATTTGCCTGTGCCGTACTGTGGATTGGTGGTATTGTCCCTGCCGCCGCTGGCAAGATAGGAGGACTCGTCGATCATGTAAACGTTGCCTCTGTTGCTCAGAGCATTCGCAAAAGTGGGATTGCCGCTGGCGCAGCCAATGATAATGGTGTAGTCATCCACAACTTCGGTGTTCTCGAAATCGACCAGAGGAGTGAACCAGTCGCCCTCAAAATCATGATATTCATTGAAGCTGAAAAGAACATCGTTTGCGGTAAACTCACTGCCATCGGTCGCCTTAACGCCTTGACGTATGGTACATTTAAGTTTTGTGTGCGCATCGTCTACCCACTCATAGCCGGTGAAGAGATAAGGCTCGATCTCTCCGGTTTCCAGGTTATACTTGAAAGGCATATCGAGCAGAAGGTTGGTGATGGGAAGGGCATAGGTACCAGCCTGCTTGCTGCCAATAAGAGTAGCCGGTTCTTCGGGAAGAACGACATTCAGGGTTTCATCAGATTTGACTTTGTTCGGCGCAACTTCGCCGGACACAACGAGTGCCTGCCCCTCTTCGGGAGCTGCGTCAGCTGCAGCTGCGGCCATCGGACCGGCCACCAGACAGCTCAGGATAATGAGAAGTGCCAGGATTAGGGTAAATGCTTTTTTCATTTCTTTTCCTCCTAACTTAAATGACTTTGATAACAATCTGGTAATTAGTTGAAAATAACAATTCTACGATTAAATAATAACACCTGTCTGAAACAGACTGAAATAATAAATAATCATCATTTCTGTGCATTAATAACAAAATATGAATGAATAGTACTCATATAGCTGTTCGTTATTCACAAAAAAACAGCCGCATATGATTGCGGCTGCTTTTTGGAATTCATGCAGGATCACTCCGCAGTTTTGATCTTCTTGATCCATTTGTCAGTGCGGAATCGCAGCAGACACCATATGATCTTGCAGACGTGATCGATCCGGAGCATCAGGAATACGATGATCGGGCTCCACCTTAAGATTACGCCGGTTACGTACCCGAGAGGAATGCTAAGGACCCAGAGGAACAGGACTTCGGCGATCATCAGGAAACGGGTATCGCCGCCTCCCCGGAGGATTCCCTTGGTGAGTTCGCAGGAGGGAAGCATGAGTACGGTGGCAATGGCCTGTCCGTACATCAGCTGCATTGCCACGTCATGTGTTTCCGGGGTCAGCTTGTAGCCATTTACGATCGGACCTGCCAGGATGAAAATGCCTGCTCCCACGATCAGACCCAGTCCTACGGAAATCAGCAGAAGGGTAATACTTTCGCTCCGGACGTCGTCCTTACGCCCTTCGCCGAGTGTGTTTCCGATCACGATCTGGGAAGCGCTGGAAATACTGTGGCTGAAGACGGACATGATCTGCTGCATCACAGCTGTAATGGAATTGCCTGACATAAATGCCACGCTGATCCTGCCGCCGACTGCCGTACACATGGTCATGCCAAGGCCGACCAGGGTGTCGCTTACCACAGTGGGGATCGTGATCTTGAAGAATTCCTTTACCAGGTCCCGGCAGGGCATCAGAAGGTCCTTGATCCGGTAACGGATGACTTTGTCTTTGGCAAACACATAGACAACGATCACAACCGTTTCGAACGCTCTGGCGATCATGGTACCCAGGGCAGCGCCGGCCACTTCCATTCTGGGCATTCCCAGTTTTCCGAAGATGAATACCCAGTTAAAGAATATGTTTACGACAAATGCTCCGATGGAAGTATATAAGGGAATCCGCACTTTCCCGATGTTGCGCAGGATACAGGTACAGATAGTAGGGAGTCCGATCAGAAAATAACATGGGATCGACCATTTCAGATAGGTGACGCCGGTAGTGATAACAACTTCCTCGGTGGTCAGGATATTCATGACTGCCCGGGGGAAGAGTCCGACCAGCAGCGTATAGACAGCGGCCAGCGCGATAATGAAGCGAAAGGCGATGGTAATGGTCTTTTTGATGCTGACTTCATTCTTGCCGCCCCAGTAGCGGGACAGCATGATGCTGGCGCCGATGCCGGTACCCAGGCTCATGAAGATAAACAAAAATTGGACCTGACCGGCCATGGAGACCGAGGAGAGAGCAATCTCATCCAATTGCCCGACCATGAGAGTGTCGATCATGTTGACACCGGCGGTCAGGAGCTGCTGCCCCGCCATCGGAATACTGAGCGCCAGTAGTTTGGTATAGAAGGATCTGTCCCTGACAAGGTATTTCATAGTACATTCCTTTTCCGGATCTGACCGGTTGCTGATAATAAACCATCTACAATTATAAAACAAATGCGGTACTACATTAATACTTATTGTGTTATAAATAAAACAGAATCATATTCAGTTTTTTATTGGAGCATGCCATCCCGGCATGTTACGATAAAAAGAAAAGGAGGATGGAACATGTCCAGAAAGATCATCATTACCGTTGCGCAGACGGGCAATTTTCATGGGAAAGAAGCCAATCCCAATATTCCGCTGACGCCGGAAGAGATCGCTGCTTCCGCCTATGACTGTTACAATGCAGGCGCTGCCATCGTGCATATCCATGCCAGGGACAAGGATGGATTATCCACCAATGATCCGGCTGTTTACAGCGAGATCGGATCCAGGATCCGGGCAAAATGCAATATCATGACCCAGTATTCCACAGCTCCGGCCAACAGGGCGGGAACGGTGGCGGAAGACGGAATGAAGCTTCTGTACTACAAAGATCTGGTCAAGCCGGATATGTGCTCTCTTGATTGTTCCCTGATCAGTACCAGTTGGGATGGTCGGACCTTTGTCTATGAATGGTTTCGGGATTTCCTCTGCAAATATGCCAAAATGATGAAAGATCTCGGAATTAAACCGGAACTGGAATGCTTTGATCCCACTTCGGTGGAAGATGTGTTCCGCGTACTGTATCCGGCCGGCGTTCTGGACGATCCGGTATCTCTGTCTTTTGTCATGGGAATGGACAGGATCAGCCAGGGGGCGATCTCCTTTTCGGAAGAGAATCTGGATTTCATGATCAGGAAACTTCCTAAAGACAGGTTTGTTAATTTCAGTACCATTTCCATCGGTGCCAAAAACCATGTCCCGGGATGTGTCATGACGATCCTGAAAGGCGGAAATGCCCGTGTCGGTATGGAAGACAACATTTATTACGGGCCAGGACGGCTTCTGAAGAGCAATGCGGAAATGGTGGAACGGATGGTCAGGATCATTCATGAACTGGGATATGAAACGGCATCTCCGGATGAAGCAAGGCAGATCCTGGGAATCCCGAAACTGTCATAGGAAATGAGGAACACGATGAAGTATCAGGCAGATGTTGTGGTAGTGGGAGAAGGTCTGGCAGGACTCAGCACGGCTCTTTCCGCAGCGGAACAGGGACTGAAAGTCATAATCGTTACCGCCAGCAAAGGACCTGTGGGAAGAGGAGGAGCTGTTCACGCCTCCTACAGCAGGCTCATGCAGGAACAGGGCTATGAGAGGCAGGAGGTAGAGCGCTTCTATCTGGAAGAGCTGGCTTCCCAGTCCTATCAGGTGGACCAGAGAAAATGGTATCGGTTTTATAATCGGAGTGAGGAAGCCATGAACTGGATCATGGACCATCTGGAAGGTACCGGGATCAAAGTTGTTCTGGAGATCAGCAACCGGGATGATCCGGAAAGCCCCACGAATCAGCCTGTGGGAACCCACGGATTCATGGTACCAGGTTCAAAGCTGGCAGGATCGGGGATCAAATACGCCCTGCAGGTCATGGAGGATCACTTCAAGGCTCTCGGCGGTGAAGTGTTTCATCAGCATATTGCCCGCCATCTAGTTCGGGAAGAACAAGGGGATCGCCGGGTAACAGGCGTGACGGCAGAAGATCCGGAGGGCAGGAATGTGTTGTTTGAGGCGGGGACAGCGGTCGTGCTCGCAACGGGTGATTTTTCTGCTGATCCGGAGATGATGCAGAAATACTGTCCGACATTTGCGCCGTATTTTACCAATCGGGAAGTCAATTACGACGCCGGAATGATCACCAAAGGCTTGTACAGAGGAGAAGGTCATAAGATGGCGCTGGAAGCCGGTGCTGCCTGGCAGAAAACCTTTCCCAATGCAGTCATGATCCAGGGAAGCCGCATCGGATCCCATATGCCAAATGGTTCCCACAGAGGACTCCGACTGAATGCCCGGGGGGAGAGATACTGCAACGAAGATTGCAATGGCGCTTATACTGCCATCACAGTCCTGAGAGAACCGGAGCAGAAAGCCTGGGGCATCTGGGATCAGGCTTATGCTGATAAACTGGACTTTTATGCCATGGGCGGAACGAGGGACGCAAAACCCCTGACCAGGGAGCAGATCTTTGCCAATTGGGAAAATTTCATAAAAGCCGGCAGGATCGTAAAAGCGGATACCCTGGAAGAGCTGTTTGAAAAGATCGGGATCCCGGTGGAGAAAGGTCTGGCGGAAGTAAGACGGTATAATGAACTGTGTGAAAAAGGCATTGATGAGGATTTCCACAAAAAAGCCAAATATCTGCAGACCATCAAAGAGGGTCCTTTTTATGCCGGGATCTTGCACGACTTCTATTTCCTCACTGTTCTGGGTGGCCCTCGGACCAATGTCGACATGCAGATCTGCGATGAAAAGGATGATCCGATCCCGGGACTGTACGGAGTCGGGACCATCGCGGGAGATATGTTTGCCGACTGCTATAATTACAGGATCGCGGGGCACAACTACGGCTGCTGTCTGACGTTCGGCTACCTTACAGGGAGAAAGCTGGCAGAAACAGCGCATAACAGGTTGTAAATAAATTTTCGTTAAAATAGATAATAAAGGGGGATGATTTATTCGATTTATAGTATATTTTTAACTGAATGATGACATTTTTGCATTAAATTCTTCAATCATTGAGTGTTATTATTATATAGAGTTTTATGGGGGAGGTGTATGCTATGAAAGTTTTGGGAATCAGCTGCGGCCGTGATATGGGCAACAGTGAGATCCTTTTGAAGGAAGCTCTGATGACGTGTGAGAAGAAGGGCTTTGAAGTGGAAATGATAAGACTTCACGACCTTTATATCAAACCCTGTCTCGGATGCAACGGCTGTATCATCAGCTGCATCAATGGCCATAACGGTTATTGTCATCTGAAGGGCGACGACATGGATTTCTTCCGGGAGCATTTCCTGGCTAGCGATGCCCTGATCATCAGCGCCCCTGCATACAATAATACGGCACCGGGTCTGTTCCGGATGCTCGGTGACAGATGCGGCCCGTCTTTCGACCGTGAATTCAAGAGATACGCCAGGGATTTCAAGGGGGCGGATATCGATGAAAGATGGTTCAAGGACAGACCGGCCGGAACGATCATCGTAGGCGGCGGTCCGTCGACCCATGTCCAGACAGCTCTGGATTTTATGTTCCATTTCCTGAAATCGCCGAAATGCAAACTGGTGGATCAGTTTGCCGCGACTTTCTGCCCGGCACCGGGCCAGGTCCTGGAACATCCGGATTATCTGGAACGGGTTTCAAAACTGGCGGAAAACGTGGTTTCCCAGGTCGGAAAGAAATTCGATGATATCGAATGGCTGGGCGGAGATAACTTCGTATGCCCGAACTGCCACGGCAACGCGGTCTGTATCGATACGGAGACAGGCGTTCACTGTGCTACCTGCAGCAAACCGGGACAGTTTGTGGAACGGGACGGAAAGATCGTCGTGGAATTCTTTGATGAGCTGGCAGCGGACGATCCGGAATACAGAAGACAGCATATCATCAATATCGGAAAACGCCATGACGAATTCAGGGAATACCTGAAAGCGCATTCAGAAGAACTTCATTTTGACAAATACAAAGACTACGACATTTTAGTGAAGCCGGAACGGGCATAGTAAAACGATCGGAGAAACATTATGGGAAGGTATGTCATTAAGAGACTTCTTCAGATGATCCTGGTCATTGTCGGCGTTATGATCATCGTGTTCGTATTGCAGGAAATGACCCCGGGCGATCCGGTGGACAGCCTGCTCGGTGCGGGCGCGTCACAGGAACAGCGTGATAATCTCCGCAGCGAACTGGGACTCGATGAGCCGGTCTTAACAAGATTCTTCAACTATATCAAGGATTTTGTGACGAAGGGTGACCTGGGAACATCATATACAACAAAACAGCCTGTTATGGGAGAACTGCTGAACAGATGGCCGGTAACGTTCAAACTGGCGATCGGCTCAATCTTTGTGGCCCTGCTGGTAGGACTCCCACTGGGCATTATCTCTGCCGTGAAACAGAATACGATCATAGATTATATCTGTCGTGTCCTGTCTCTGGCTGCGGTATCGATGCCCCAGTTCTGGCTGGGTCTTCTGTTTATTTTATTCTTTGCAATGAGACTGCACTGGCTTCCGTCCTTTGGCCTCACCAGTCCTCTGGGCTGGATCATGCCGATCGTCACCTGCGGTCTGACTTCATCGGCCAATGTAGTGAGGATCACCAGATCCAGTATGCTGGATGTGGTCCGGCAGGACTATATCAATACCGCCAGGGCAAAAGGCCAGAAGGAAAACGTCATCATCCTGAAGCATGGCCTGAGAAATGCCCTGATCCCTATCATTACAACGGTAGGAACCCAGTTCGGTGCCATGCTGGGCGGATCCATCGCGATCGAATCGGTATTCTCCCTTCCCGGTCTCGGACAGTATCTTGTGACCGGGCTTTCCAACAGAAACTATCCTGCTGTTCTGGGAGGAGTATTGATCATATCCATTACATTCAGTCTTATGAATCTTATTGTGGACCTGACCTATGCGTTCATAGATCCGAGGACCAAGGCAGCCTACGAAAGGAGAAAAGCTCCGAAACGTAAAAAAGCTGCCGAAGTTCCGTCTGCTTAAGGGGGTGGGAAAATGTCAAAAAGAGTAACACCGGCCATTGAGCGGTTCAATAAGAAAAACAAAGGAAAAACCTTCCGGCAGTATACGCCGGGCCAGGAAGCATGGATGCGGATGACGAAAAACAAGCTGGCGATCGTAGGGCTTGTGGTCGTAGTCCTTTTGATACTGCTGGCCATTTTCGCTTCGGTCATCGCTCCTTCCGGCTATGATGTCCAGGATTACAGCCAGATCCTCAAATCTCCCAGCTGGGAGCATATCTTCGGAACCGATGACTTCGGACGCGATATTTTTGTCAGACTTCTTTATGGTTCCAGGATCTCGATCCCGGTGGGCTTTATCTGTTCTGCAGTTTCCCTGCTCATCGGCGGAGGGCTGGGTCTGGTGGCAGCCTATTACGGAGGCCTGGTGGAAGACATCATCATGAGGATCATGGATATCTTCCAGGCAATCCCGGCCATGCTGTTTGCCATGGCGGTTCTTTCCGCCATCGGTACGGGCGTAGCCAATATGATCATCGCGATCACGATCTCTTGCCTGCCGCTGTTTGCCAGGATCACGAGAGGCGCGGTCTATACGGTGAAAGGCGCCGACTATATGGACGCTTCCAGGGCGATCGGCGCAGGGAGTGTTCGGATGATGCTGAAACATATCCTGCCAAATGCCCTGGGACCGATCATCGTTGTCACCACCTTTTCCGTGGCGGGCAATATCCTGGTGGTCTCTGCCTTGAGTTACCTGGGTGTGGGTATTGTTCCTCCGACGGCAGAATGGGGCTCCATCCTTTCCGCGGCCAAGAGTTATATCTCTGCAGCGCCATGGTATCTGATCTTCCCGGGCGTTACGATCATGATCGCCGTGTTTGCCCTGAACCTGTTCGGTGACGGTGTGCGTGACGCACTGGATCCGAGGCTGAAGTAACAAGGGAGGCAGATATATGGAAGAGAAAAAGAACATCCTGGAAGTCAAGGATCTGGTGGTCCATTACGAGACCGATGAAGGAATCGTGGAAGCGGTAAACGGCGTTTCCTTCAGTCTTGCAAAAGGGGAAAGCCTAGGGCTTGTAGGGGAGACCGGAGCCGGCAAGACGACGATCGCCCTTTCCATCATGGGACTGCTGCCCAAACAGGCAGCCCATATCATTGAAGGAACTGCCACGATCAACGGGGTCGATCTGAACGATGAAAAAAATAAGGGCAAAAAGCACAAAGTTCTGGGCGATGAGGTCAGCATGATCTTTCAGGATCCGATGACTTCGCTGAATCCTGTGTTAAGGGTCGGGGAGCAGATCGCAGAAGTGATCCGGCTTCATAATGATGTATCCCGTGCGGAAGCAACCAGGAAGGCTACGGAAATGCTGGAACTGGTAGGAATCTCTCCGGAACGTTATAAAGATTTCCCGCATCAGTTTTCCGGCGGGATGAAGCAGAGGGTCGTGATCGCCATTGCGCTGGCATGCAATCCGGAACTCCTGATCGCCGATGAACCGACGACTGCCCTGGATGTTACGATCCAGGCCCAGATCCTTCATCTGATCCGGGAACTGAAGGAAAAGTTCGGCACAGCCCTTCTTCTGATCACCCATGATTTCGGAGTCGTGGCAGACAGCTGCGATAACTGCGCGGTCATGTACGCAGGGGAGATCATTGAGATGGGAACCACGAAGCAGGTGTTCGAACATCCGACACATCCTTATACCATCGGGCTGTTCGGATCCCTCCCGGATCTGGATAAGGAAGTGGACCGGCTGAAACCGATCCCCGGTCTTATGTGCGATCCGATGGACCTTCCGCAGTACTGCAGCTTCTATGACCGATGTGAAAGACACTGTGACAGGTGTAAGGAAGGCGAGCCTCCGACGGTGGAGATCGAGCCGGGCCATTTCGTAAGATGCAGCCGCATCGGGGAGGATTCGTGATGGATATTATTCTGGAAACCAAAAACCTGAAAACATACTTTCATACCGCGGGTGGTGAGCTGCATGCGGTGGATGATGTCAGTATTGCCATTGAGAGGGGAAAGACCCTGGGCGTGGTCGGAGAATCCGGATGCGGCAAGTCCACTCTGGGACGTTCCATTA
Organism: Parasporobacterium sp.; assembly: GCA_017510065.1. GTDB lineage: Bacteria > Bacillota > Clostridia > Lachnospirales > Lachnospiraceae > RGIG5612. The sequence goes on along the minus strand of JAFWOB010000024.1, from coordinate 26,334 downwards.
TCCATTTAAATGAACCCACCGGAGGGCAGATACTGTTTGAAGGGCGGGATATCACCCATATCAGCAAGCGGGAGATCAAGGCCTTAAGAAAAGATATCCAGATGATCTTTCAGGATCCGTATGCTTCACTGGATCCGAGGTTCAGCGTGACGCAGCTGATCGAAGAGCCTCTTGAGATCTATAAGATCGGGAAAAACAAGGCAGAACGTCAGGAAATAGCCAGATCCCTGATGGATACCGTAGGTATCTCCCAGAGATTTGCCAACAGCTATCCTCACGAACTGGACGGCGGAAGAAGGCAGAGGATCGGGATCGCCAGGGCCTTATCGCTGAATCCGAAATTTATCGTATGCGATGAACCGGTATCGGCACTGGACGTTTCCATTCAGGCCCAGTTCCTGAACCTGCTGCAGGATCTTCAGGAAGAAAAAGGCCTGACCTACATGTTTATCACCCATGATCTTTCGGTGGTGAAGCATATTTCGGATGAGATTATTGTTCTGTATATGGGAACCGTTGTAGAAAAGAGCCCGACCAGGGATCTGTTCAAGCATCCTCTTCATCCGTATACACAGGCACTGCTGGAAGCAATTCCCAAGCCGGTTGTGGGTGCCAACAAAGACAGGATGCTCCTGAAAGGGGAAGTCTCTTCCCCGATCGAACCAAAACCGGGATGCCGGTTCGCACCTCGTTGTCAATATGCAACAGACAGATGTTTCAAAGAAATGCCGGGACTGAAGGATACCGGCAATGGACACTACTGTGCATGTTTTGAAGTAAATAGCAAATAACAGGAGGAGAAAAACATGAAAAAAATCGGGATTTTATTGGCAGTTTTAATGATTGCCGTTGCTGTTATGGGGACAGTGACACCGGCAAAAGCGGCAGAACCGAGCGACAAAACCTTAAGGGTCGGCCTGGCCATGGAACCGACTGCAATCTGTGAATTGATCGCGGCTTCATCGGCAAACTGCCCGTTTACACATCTGCTTTATGATACACTGGTCGCTTTCGACAGCAGAGACCAGACCATCAGACCGCGTCTTGCGGATTCCTGGGAGATTGCGGAAGACAGCAAATCGGCGGTGATCCATCTGAATGAAAACGCAACAGCGGTTGACGGTTCTCCTGTCACGGCAAGTGACGTGGTGTTCTCGTTCAAGATGGCCAAGGAGGCACCGACTACGATCGCAACACAGTATACGTACTATGATGTTGATAATTTCGAGATCATCGACGACCATACACTTGTTGTAAAAACATATGAGCCGTATGCAGGTATCGTGCACAGCCTTGGAAACAAGAACTTTGGCGTATTCAGCCAGCATCTGATGGAAGAAGCCGGCGGAGCGGAAGTATGTGCGAAGAACGGCGCATGTGCAACGGGTGCATACAAGTTTGTGGAATGGGTGGAAGGCGACCATATCACATTAGAGCGCAGAGATGATTATTTCGGAGAAAAGGGGTATTACAAATACATCACTTTCTATTTCATTGGTGACGGTTCTGCACGTGCCATGAGCCTTCAGAGCGGTGATGTTGATTTTATCTATGGATTGGGTACAGCCTTGGTAAACGATATTGCTGCAACACCGGGACTTCAGGTAATCGAGTGCCAGTCCAATTCGATCATGACAATGCACCTCAACGCAGGCGAAGGAAATGAGAACTTTACGCCGAATCCGGCCCTGAAAGACGCCCGTGTACGTAAGGCCATTGCTTATGCGATCCAGAAAGAAGCTCTCGCGATGGTAGCTTATGACGGCCATGCTCTTCCGGCAGATTCACTGGCTCCCAGAACCTCCAAATACTATGAGCCGATGGGTGACTACTATGATTTAGAAGCAGCAAAGGCTCTTCTTGCGGAAGCAGGATACGCAGATGGATTCACACTTGTGGTCAATGCTCTTCAGAGCGAATCCAAGCTCTGTGAAGTCCTTCAGAACCAGCTGGCACAGATTGGCATTACACTGGAACTGAACCTTGGTGATATTCCTTCCTGGCAGCAGAACGCTATGTCAGGGTCCTATGATATTTATCTGATGTCCCGTTTCGGATCCCAGGTATTCATGACAGCTTCTGCATTAGACGGCAGAAGAGGACCTCTTCAGGAGAACTACTCCTTTGTTGATGATCCTTCTATTTATGAAGCCATTGATACCGTTTACGGCACAACCGACATTGAAAAAGGAAAAGCTGCCTATACAGAGTTAATGCAGTGGAACCTTGAAAACTTCGCAGTGATCCCGTTGGTGGAGACTGCAACCTTATTCGGAGCAATCGATACGATCCAGAATGCAAGCCTTGACTACAACGGCATGCAGTGCATGTACGGATGGCTCTATGAAGAATAAGTAATACTTTTGGGGGCCGGCTCAGCCGGCCCCGGATTTTAAAGGGACTTGACTGCATAAAGGAGAAAAACATGAAAAAAGTATCAGTTCTGATCGCCCTTGTTCTGGCGGTCATCTCCATTTTCGGATTTGCATCCGTTACAATGGCAGAGGAAGACGCAACATTGAGAGTCGGCGTTACGGTAGAGCCGACTACCATATGTGAGTTGAATGCTTCTTCCTCCAACAACACTCCGTTTACCCATTTATTATATGATACGCTGGTATATCTGGACAGCAATGCGCAGACGGTTACCCCGGGTCTTGCGGATTCCTGGGAGATTGCCGAAGACAGCAAGTCTGTCACTATGCATCTGAACCCGGACGCCAAAGCCATCGACGGATCTGCGATCACGGCGAATGACGTTCTGTATTCCTTCAGGAAAGCACGGGACTGCGGCAATCCGGTTGCAAACCTTCTGACCTACTATGATGTGGAAAACTTCGAAATCATTGACGATCACACCATCGTCCTGAAAACATATGATCCTTTTGCTGAGATCGTTACAGGCCTCGGCAACAAGCATTTTGCTATTTACAGTGAATCTTTGATGGAAGCTGCGGGCGGCTATGAAGCAACCTCCAAAACAGCAGCTGCGGGAACAGGTCCTTATAAGCTGGTGGAATGGGTAGAAGGCGACCATATCACGGTAGAGCGCAATGAATACTACCATGGAAAGCCCGGATACTACAAGACCATCATCTTTTACTTTATCGGCGATCCGTCTTCCCGTACCATGAGCCTTCAGAGCGGCGATGTGGATTATATCCACAGCCTCAGCCCTGCAATGGTAGCGGATGTGGAAGGTACGCCGGGACTTCAGGTGATCCAGGTGCCGTCCAACTCCGTATTCACCATGTTCTTCAATGCGGGAGAGGGGAATGAAAACTTCACACCGAACCCGGCACTGAAAGATGCCCGTGTCCGTAAAGCCATTGCCTATGCGATCAATAAAGACGCACTGGTACAGGTCGCTTATAACGGATATGGAAAAGCAGCGGATTCCTGCGCACCGTCCACCTCACCGTATTATACGGAAGTAGGCTCTTACTATGATCCGGAAGCTTCCAAAGCATTGCTGGCAGAAGCAGGATATGCGGAAGGGTTGACTCTGGATGTCCTTTCCCTGCAAGTGGATTCGAAGATCTGCGAGATCCTTCAGAACCAGCTGGCACAGGTGGGTGTCACCCTGGAGCTCAGCCTCCTGGATGTGCCGCAGTGGATCCAGAGAAATACCCATATGGAATACGATATCTTCCTGATGTCCCGTTTCGGATCCCAGATCCGCTCAACTGTTTCTTCCCTGGACGGAAGACTGAATATCATCCAGGAAAACTATTCCGCGGTTGACGATCCTGCCATCTATGCGGACCTTGACATCGTAATGGGTTCGACTAATATAGAGGAAGGCAAAGAAGCCTATGCACGTCTCATGGAGTGGAACAAAGAGAATTTCGCGATCCTTCCGCTGGTGGAGACCACATCTCTTTACGGAGCCAAAGATACCATTGATCCGAATGTATTCCTTGATTACTGCGGAATGCATACCATGTACGGACGGCTTTGTGAATAAACAGGAGGTAATCATAAATGTCACTGATGAATTGTCCCGAATGCGGGGCGGAGAGAGTTTCTTCCCTGGCTGCTGCATGTCCTCATTGCGGATTTCCGGTTGCGGAATATATGAAAAAGGCAGAGGAAGAAAAACAGAACCTCAAGCTGCAGGAACAGAAAGAGCAGGCAGCGCTGGAAAGAAGAAACAGCGGCAAACTGACCGTGACCTACCGGTGTGCGGATGATGTGCACAAGGTCCTGAGAGTTCTGTCAGAAGGAAGGGTCATGGCGCAGGTCAAAAAGGGAACCACCGAAGAGATTCCCTGTGAAGGACCGATGACACTGTTCTGCTATATCAACGATGAAGTGTATGAAGTCTTCCATGTGGAACCCGGCTATGATTATGTGGTGGAGATCCATCTGTATACGAACAAAAAGCCGGATCTGACCTGCACGGTTCAGACAAGGTAGAGCAGCATTTTAATCAGATAAGGTTGTTTTGAAACTGGGGCCAGAGAACGTTCGCTCTTTGAGCCCCTGTTTTATCAAACAGTCTTTCTTTTTGAAACGTTTAAGCAATGAATCATCAAACGATCAAAGGAGTATTGCGATGGGAACATGGCAGGAATACCTGAAAGAGGAAGGAAGGCTGCCGGAGTGGCCTTACCCGATTCGTTATGGGGAAGAAACAGAAGTCGAGACTGACATATTGATATTAGGCGGCGGCATTGCAGGCTGCTGGGCTGCGATCAGCGCCGCCAGAGCAGGTGCGAAAGTGGTCATCATGGAAAAAGCTGACATCCGGCGCAGCGGCGCCGGCGGACCCGGTTGCGCCCATTGGTGCAACGTCCCCAATAATCCGCACTCCCGTGTAGACCCTGATGAATGGGCTATCCGGGAAATGAATGCTTTGGGAAACTACTCCAACGGCATAGCCATCGAGATCGAATGCAGGGAAAACTATGATACCCTGTTGGAGATGGAGCAGATGGGAGGCAAGATCCGCGATACAGAGGATGCGTATATCGGCGTTGAGGGAAGACAAAATGACACGAAGTTTATGATATGCTCCCGTTATTCTGCCAATAACAGCATCGTTGCCCGCAAAGACTGGCAGGAACCCGGTTTCAACCCTCCGGAAGAGCGCAACAACACGGTACTTCATGTCTGGGGTAGCACGTTCAAGCCCGCTCTTAAGAAGGAGTGTGAGCGTCTCGGTGTGGAGATGTACGAGAGATTTATGGCTACCTGTATCCTGAATGAAAACGGAAAACAGGGCGGCCGAGCTGTAGGTGCGACTGGCATCAATACCCGTACCGGTGAATTTCTGATCGTTAAGGCCAAGGCGGTCATCCTGTCTGCCGGCGCCCCCAGCGATACGCTGTGGATGATGGATACGGAGCATGGCGGTCTGTCCTTCAGTTCCCGCAACATGAGCAGTGCCGGCCTGGACCTTGCATGGCGTGCAGGAGCAGCCCTTACCATGATGGAAGGAAGCAGCCCCACCACCGACGGAGCCGGTCTCGGCCATAAGTGGTATACCGGCGGTGGAGATGCCTGTTATGAGAATGTACATCTTGTGGATGCCGACAACAAAGTTCTGCCTGCTCCGCCACAGGGGTGGGAAGACGGAGGCGCGCTGTTTCCTGCCAACAGAGATGTCGTTCAGAAGATCCGGGAAGGGATCGAGTCAGGGGAATACCAGCTTCCGCTCTACGCCGATTTTGCCGGTATGAAAAAAGAAGAAGCCAATGCCACCTGGAACCTGACGCTTTCGGAGGAAACCTGTGGAAAACCTGTGGTAAAAACTATGACCCAATGTGGTTTCGATACAAGCAGGGATCAGATTTTGAACTATACTTACATGGAGCTGCAGCCTTCCGAGCAATTCCGGAACGGACGGGGCAGCGGCATTCTCATTGACTGGGATCTGAAAACCACGGTAGAAGGCCTGTTTGCCGCCGGAACTTCCATGTTCTTCGCCTGCGACCATACGGCTCATGCCCTGTGCGCATCTTCCGGCCGCTACGCAGGACGAAAGGCAGCAGCCTATGTTAAGAACATGAAAACGCCTGCTCTCTGCCGTGAGCAGATCGACAGGGAAAAAGAACGCGTACTGGCTCCGGCCAGACGCAGTTCCGGCATCGATTGGAAGGAACTTCATTTTGCCCTCAACCGTGTTATGCAGTATTACGTAGGCGGCTACCGCAGCGAGCGTCTTTTCGATCTCGCTCTGGAGGAGATCCGCCAGATCGAGGAATACGCCGTACCGCAGCTTTATGCACCTGACCCGCATAAGCTGATGCGCTCTTTGGAAGACCTCAGCCTGATCGAGCACGCAAAGATTGCCATTCAGGCGATGAAGGAGCGCCGTCTCACTGCCCGTGAGCTGAATGTAAAGCGTCTGGACTACCCGGACTCTGATCCGGAGGAGCTTAAGAACTACCTGCTGCTCCATCAGGAGGATGGCGAGACGAAGTTTGAGCGCCTGCCCATCCGTTTCTGGGGCAACATGAAGGAGGAGTATGAGAAGCACAACCCGGATTATGCCGGCGTTTATAAACCTGAAACTGAAACAGGAGGAAAGGACAATGGCTGAGATGATATACGCAATTCCCAACGTACAGACACCGAATGCACCGGTGATCATCGACCCGTCGAAATGCACCGGCTGCAATACCTGTGTTGAGATCTGCCAGATCGATGTTTTCATTCCGAACCCTAAGGAAGGTGAGCCGCCGATCATTCTGCATCCTGAGGAGTGCTGGTACTGTGGCTGCTGTATGACAGACTGTCCGACGCCCGGTGCGATCAAACTCAACTATCCGCTGTCTCTTAAGCCCCGTTGGCGAACCAAGGCTTCCGGTGAGATCCACACGCTGAAATAGGGCGGAGCTGCACTTTTTCAAAATGGGGGCCTGATATGATTTCTGATGAATTAAACAATTTTATGGTTGTGGCAGAATGCCTGAATTTTACGGAGGCGGCAGAGCATCTTCACATCGCCCAGCCAGCGATCAGCCGGCAGATTTCCAAAATGGAAAAACAGCTGGGCGTCAAACTGTTTGAAAGGACTACCCGGAAAGTCCGGCTGACTCCTGCAGGAGAAAGTTATCAGAAACTGTGCCGTATGTTTCTGATCGGATGTGAAAATCTGCTGGCAGAATATCCCCGGTATGCATTGGATGAGGTAAGCAGAGGAGTTGTCCTGGGGATAGGCGGATTGATGGAAACTCATTATACGACCGAGATCCTGGATCGTTTTGCGACAGATAATCCCCAGATTCCCATCAACATCGTTCAGCATGAGGATGATCAGCTGGTTCGTCTGATGGATGAGGAGCAGATTGATATTGCCATACTGCCTCTTCCGCAGCTTCCCGAATCCAATGCATATGAGTATTGTATATTTGACAAAGACTCACTGAAGGTAGCGGTCTGGAAAGGACATCCGCTGGAGAAAAAGAAATCCGTTCAGATCGCGGATCTGAAAAATGAGAAATTTATCTTGAATTCCAAAGCTCCGCGGAACCTGCTCAACAGATTGTATCAGATCTGTGACCGGAACTATTTCTATCCGAAGATCTCCGGCAAAGCCTCCAGTATACATCTTTCCCTGATGATGGTGAGCGCAAGGCAGGGGATCATGCTCTTTTCTCATCATAACCTGGTGAATGTACCGGACAATATTACATTTCTGGACATAGAGGTTGACTGTCAGAAGGATGATGTACTGGAAGCATCCCTGGTCTTTTTCTGGAAAAAGGAAAAACGACTGAATTCCCAGGCAATCCAGAAAATGGTAGATGTGATCAAAGAAGTAGTGGAAGAAAAAAACAGGGAGGAATCCCGCAGCTGAAAAACGGATCCGTCTATTTATTCGGAATCGGAATCAATAAGTGTTCAAATCAAGTAAAAGGGCATTTCACTTTCCACGTGGGAAATGATAGCATTTTAATAGGAAAATAGGGAAAGATCGACTTTTTTCAAAAGGAGGAATATATATGTCAAAAGGCGTTTTAGGCAGGGAACTGAGTGCTGCCGAAATGAGAAAATTAAATGTCATGACCCCGCGTGTGGCAAAGAGAAGAGCTATCTGGGAAAATGAAAATGCCAAGATCTGTCCGGAGGGATCGATCCTGTTTACAGAATCCTGGAAAGCGACTGAAGGGGAACCTGTGGATATCCGTTGGGCAAAAGGATTTGCCAACAAGCTGTTAAAAGGCCAGGTCACGATCTTTGAAGACGAGCTCATCGTCGGCTCTCTGACCAAGAACGTGAAAGGTGTGGAACTGATGACCTCCTTCCGTCCCTTTGAGATCCAGAAGATGCTCAAGGACGGCCGTTTTGCCAGAAACATGAGCGACCAGGTGGCAGCCACGATCGACGAAGACGATATGAAGGCTCTGGCGGAAGAGACCGAATACTGGGTCAACCATCTGCCGCCCGACTATATCAATGACGCCCTTCGGAAAGAACTGGGCGACCAGCATTTCGAATTAATGAACGATGCTTCCTGTGTCCTGGAAGGACCGTATCTCAGAAAGAATCCGGAACGCGGACTCTTCGCGGATGTCGGCGCCTGGGGCGGCGTTCTTGCCGTTCATGAGGATGTGGTGGACGCAGGACTCGGCGCCATCATCAAGATGGCTTACGACGAGATCGAGAAAATGAAAGCAGAAGGCATCGACTTCACAAAAGAAGGAACAGATGCCTATGGCAAATACAATCTGATCCAGGCAATCATCATTTCCTGCGAAGCCATTGTCAAATGGGCCAACCGTTATTCGGAAGAGGCTAAGAGACTGGCCGCGCTTGAGACCAATGAAGTCCGGAAGAAAGAACTGGAAAAGATCGCCGACGTATGTTCCTGGGTACCGGAGCATCAGCCGAGAGATTACTGGGAGGCAGTACAGGCCACCAGATTCCTGCACCTGGCAGTCCGTAAGGAACAGCCGCAGAGACCGGAAAACAGTGTCGGCCGTCTGGACAGGATCCTTTACAAATATTACAAGCCAGACGTGGAGGCAGGAAAGCTCACCAGACAGGATGCGGCGGAACTGCTGGGATGCTTCTGGCTGAAGACCCGTGAAGGCGAGATCCTTCAGGTACAGCCTGCAGCGACCCGTATCGCACCGGGAACCAACCTTCCCAATATCACTATCTGCGGTACAGACGGAAACGGACATGATGAGACCAATGAAATGTCCTGGATCATCCTGGAAGTCATGAGACAGATCCATCTTTCCGAGCCAGCCGTTTATATCCGGTACAACAAGGTGATGGAAGACGATTTCCTGCTGTATGCCCTGGAATGCAATAAGGACATGCAGGGCGGCATTCCGGCGTTCCTGAATGATGAAATGGGTGCGGAACGTTATATCGCCCGCGGTGTTGCGAAGGAAGATGCCTACAACTGGGCGGCCAGCGGATGCCTGGGTTATCATCTGGACTGCTCCGAGCATACCGGCGGTTCCATGCACATCAATCAGGCTAAGGTTCTGGAGCTGACGTTCTATGACGGCTATGATCCGTTAAGAGATGTGCAGGTTGGCATCCATTCGGGAGATCCGAAGACCTTCGATACCTATGAGAAACTGTACGATGCATTCCTGAAACAGGAAGACTTTGTCGCGAAAGCTCTTCATGATGACTATGCGATCCGCTGGAAAGTGGACAGGGAGCATAACTTCCAGTCCGGCCTCGGATCCGCTTACCTGTACAAATATACGATCCCCATCGGCAAATGCCCGACCAGGGGCGGCTGCAAATACCCCAATGCGTTCACCGGCTGGGTAGGTGACAGAGGCACCACAGATGTTGCCGACTGTCTTGCCGCAGTCAAGTATCTGGTTTACGACCAGAAGAAAATCACGCTGGAGCAGTTGATCACCGCCATGAGAGCCAACTGGGAAGGATACGAGGATATTCACCAGATGTGCCTGAAGGCTCCGAAATACGGAAACGATGATGAATATGTGGATGACATCTTCAAGAAACTGATCTTCGATACCCAGAGGATCATCGAAAGCAGGCCTGACCCGTTCACCGGTGAGAAGCCGATCCCGTTCAAAGGCGCCGCTTCCGGACATATCCTTCACGGCATGCATGTAGGTGCGCTTCCCAACGGACGGTCCCGCGGAGAATCTGTCAACGATGCAGGAACCTCTGCAATGCCGGGTATGGACGTGAACGGACCGACAGCCCTGATCAACTCCTCCACCTGCGACAACATTTCCTGGGAAACCTTCGGCAACACCCACAACATGAAGTTCGCAAGCAACCTGTTCGACAACCCGGAGAAGCTGAAACTGATCCTTGCCATGGTGAGAGTCTTCTTTGAAAGGGGCGGCTGGCATATCCAGTTCAACATCACGGATTCCAAGGAACTGAAAGAAGCCCAGAAGGATCCGGCAAAATGGAAGAACCTGATGGTTCGTGTCGGCGGATACAGTGCATACTTTGTGGATCTTCCGACATCACTTCAGAATGAGATCATCAAACGTACAGAGCACACAGTCTGATACGTAACGAAGAAAAGGGCGACAGCCCGGTGAAAAAGCGGCCGCAGCCTCCCTGCGGCACTTTTTCATTCATAAAGGGGAAAAGATGTCAGAACAAAAAGGAGTTATATTCAATATACAAAGGTACAGTATCGATGACGGTCCCGGGATCAGGACCATCGTCTTTCTGAAAGGCTGCCCCTTACGATGCCTGTGGTGCTGCAATCCGGAATCCCAGAATCTGAAACCGGAGATCTCTCATAACAGCAACCTGTGTGTAAAATGCGGACGCTGCGCCATGAGATGTCCCAACAAAGCGATCACGATGACGGAAAACGGACCGGTGATCAACCGGGAAATCTGCGTCAGCTGCGGTACCTGCACCGAAGAGTGCTATCCTCAGGCCATCAAGCTGATCGGGGAAGAAAAGACGGTTTCCGAGATCTACAGGATCGTAAAGAAGGATGAAATGTTTTACCGGGCGTCCGGAGGCGGACTGACGGTTTCCGGCGGAGAGCCTTTGATGCAGGTGGATTTTGTGGAAGAACTGTTCCGACTCTGCAGAGCCGACAGGATCCCCACGGCTGTGGAAACCTGCGGGATGGTCCCCCGGAGCAGTTTTGAAAAGATCCTTCCTCTGACAGATCTGTTCCTGTATGATATCAAGCAGATGGATGATGAGAAACACCGGAAACTGACGGCTGTAAGTAACAGACAGATCCTGTCGAATCTGTCCTGGCTGGTCCGCCACGGCGCCAATGTTCTGGTGCGGCTTCCGCTGATCCCGGGTCTGAATGATTCCGACGAAGACATGAAAGCGGTCGCGGAGTATGTACAAAGCCTGGGGCTGAAACGGGTGGAGCTGATGCCGTATCATGATTACGGTTCCGGAAAATACAGCCAGCTGGACAGGGAATACGAGTTATCCGAACTGAAGCGTCATGAGGAACAGCGGGTAGTGGATATCCATAATATTTTTGAGAATATGGGGATCAAGTGCGACTATATTAAGTAAGGAGATACAGCAGTATGACACCTCGCGATAATTTTATCAATTTTTTTACCAATAAAGAGTATGAATGGATCCCGACGACGGCCGATGAGAAATATTTTTATCCGGAACTGATCCCGGAAAACGTCGCCAGGGGATTTGTCATTCAGCAGAAACCGTTCCCAAGGGAAAAGTTCGGGGGAAATGACTGGTTCGGTATCCACTGGACGTTTTATCCGGAGGCTGCCGGAATGGGCGGCTCCATGGAAGACTACAGCTTATTTGATGATGCCAACGACTGGAAAGAATATGTTAAGTTCCCGGATCTTTCCAAACTGGACTGGGCCGGATGCGCGGAAGAGAACAAAGAGTATCTGAAGACAGACAAGATTCTTTCCAGCGTGATCTTTACCGGCTTTTTCGAGCGGCTGATCTCTTTTATGGGATTTGAAGATGCTGCCGCTGCCATGGTGGATGAAGACCAGCAGGACAGTGTGAAGGAACTCTTCGATCATCTGGCTGATTTCTATGTGGAACTGATGGGCTACATGAAGGATTACTTTAATGTGGAACTGATCGATTTCCATGATGACTGGGGCTCCCAGAGAGCTCCGATCTTCTCGCCTGCCACTCATACGGAGATGATCCTGCCCTATATGCAGAAAGTGACGTCAGGAGCCAGGGAAAAAGGCGTCCTGGTCATGATGCACAGCTGCGGTTTTATAGAACCGCTGATCCCGAACCTGATCAAAACGGGCGTGATCACATGGCGCGGACAGGAATTAAATGACAAGAAGAAACTGGTGGAGCAGTACGGGGATCAGTTTACATTTGATATTTTCGTCCCCTTTGAGCCGGGTACCTCCTTTGAGGAAATCTATGAGCGGACCAAACAGCTGAAGGAAACCTACAAAGACAAAAAGGTCAAATTCAGCTTTCCGAGATTCTTTACACAAGAGCAGATCGAGAAACTGGCAGCAGTCATACAGGAGTAAGGCGGAATAGTTATGGCAGAGTTTGTTTCGGCAAAAGAAGCGGTTTCAAAGATCAGGGATCATGATACGGTTGCCCTGGGCGGTTTTGGTGCTTACGGCGCGCCGGACGTGTTGCTAAAAGCTCTGGCCAACCGATATAAAGAGGAGTCCCATCCCCGGGAGATCACCACTGTATCGGGGATCAGTACCGGTGATTTTTCAGAAGAGGACGTGGGTATGAACTGCCTGGCGGTGGAAGGACTTGTGGGGACCATCATTGCGGCCCACCTGGGAAATCCTCCGCGGTTCGGTGCCTTGGCTGCGGGAAACAAGGTGGCTGCCTATACACTTCCGCTGGGAGTTGTGTGCGATCTGTTCCGGGCGACAGCTTCCGGCAAAAAAGGAGTCCTGACAAGTATCGGGCTGGGAACCTGTGCGGATCCCAGGGTCGAGGGATGCAGGGTAAATCAGAAGGCTTTGGAGCAGGGCCGGGAAGTGGTAAAGCTTGTGACAGTGGATGGCTGTGAACAGCTGTATTATCCTGCCTTTCCCATCCATGCCTGTCTCATACGGGGAAGCCTGGCGGATCGAAACGGAAGCATTTCCATTGAAAAGGAAGCCCTGACAGCGGCTGACGCACAGATTGCCATGGCAGTCCATAACAGCGGCGGGATCGTGATCGTTCAGGTGCCGGCCGTTTCAGAAGAACTTCTTATGCCCAGGAAGGTAAGGATCCATTCTTCCCTGGTGGATTACGTCGTGGTGGTGCCGGAGGAGTCCCAGCCCCAGGGCTATGCTGCTTTTTACAGACCAGAACTATCCGGAGAGATACGGGGCGATGCCGAAGACCTCGCTGCCATGCCGCTTTCCCTGCGGAAGGTCATTGCCAGAAGAGCTGCTATGGAACTGAGGCCCGGCTGTGTGATCAATCTGGGGATCGGAATCCCTTCGGGGGTGGGGGCAGTTGCCCATGAAGAGGGCATAGAGTCTTTGCTGTCCCTGGAATCCGGTCCGGTAGGCGGAGTGCCGTTGGAAGGAATGGGATTTGCCGCGGCTGTCAATCCGCAGGCATTTATGGAAATGTGCGACGCACTGAACCTGTATGACGGCGGATATCTGGATATGGCGTTCTTAGGGGCTGCCCAGATCGACCGGAAGGGCAATGTCAATGTTTCCAGGTTCGGGACCAGATGTACCGGTCCCGGCGGTTTTATCGATATCACCCAGAATACGAAAAAGATATTCTTTATCGGAACCTTCACGGCAGGAAGGTCCGATATCCGGATCTCCGGCGGAAAACTGGAGATCATACAGGACGGAGAAAAAGCAAAATTTGTAGATCAGGTACAGCAGATCACTTTTTCCGCCGGATATGCCCGCAAAAATGATCAGCAGGTCACATATATCACAGAGAGAGCGGTATTCTCCCTGACGGAAGAAGGGTTGAAGCTGGAGGAGATCGCTCCCGGCGTTGATCTTCAAAGGGATATCCTGGGGAAAATGGGATTTGTCCCCATCGTATCCGAAAACCTGAAGATCATGGAGGAGCGGATCTTCCGGGAAGGAAAAATGGGACTGTCCGGTATATCGATACACAAATAGCAATTGAAAAAACCGATATGCGATGTTACTATGCTACCAACAAGACATCTTCCGAATGGCAAAAGGAGTACTTGAAATGGCAGCGATCAAAGATGTGGCGCGGTATGCGGGGTACAGTGTATCGGCGGTTTCCAAATATTTAAAGGATCCGGACAGTGTAAGGCCGGATACCAGAAAGAAAATCGAAGAGGCGATCCGGGTCCTGAACTATCGTCCCAGTATGATCGCCAGAGCCCTGCGGACGAAAAATACCAACACACTTCTTCTGGTAACCGATGAAATACTGACGGTTCCTTCCAATGAAGTGATCTACCATATCCAGAGAGAAGCGGAGAAGAGAGGGTATGCGATCCTGATCATGACGCAGGACAACATCCGAAAGATCACCCACGCCCAGACCAGCTCCCTGGCCATGTCCGCCGCAACGGTGGATGGGATCATCTATACCTGGGTGACGGATAAGCAGCTGATCAGGGAGCATGCAAACCTGATGAGTTCGACGCCTAAAGTCAGCGTTTCCCGGGCGGCTTTTATCCCGGGCGTTCCCAATGCATCAAGGGATGAGGAGGACGCCATCTATCAGACCACAAAGCATCTGATCGGGCTTGGACATGACAGGATCGCCATGATCAGCAATGTGGAGGATGATGAACTGTTCAACAACAGAAGATACGGTTTCCTGCGGGCGATGTCCGAAGCGGGAAAACGAGTTTACGATGATCTGCGCATCAACAATACCATGAAATACCGGAATGTCTACATCGGATATGAAGGGATGAGAGAGATCATGGACCGTTCTGTCAGGCCAACGGCCATTGTAACCGACAATGATTTTATTGCCATCGGCTGCTGCCAGTACTGCCATGAGCATGGCATAAGGATCCCGGAAGATCTGGCAGTTACCGGCAGTTTGAATACGCCTCCTGCAGAGATTGCTTACCCGCCTGTTACTACCACGTCTTTCCCGTCTCCCCAGATCGCAGAGTGGGTGCTGGAAACTCTCATGACAATGATCCGTTCCGGCGGCAGCGCGGAGGGGATCCCGGAAAACACCTGTTTTCCTTCTGAACTGATCGTCCGCCGGTCTACGGATATCACAAAACCATCCTTTATTGTGCCGGAAGCCAGACAGATCATCTGAAGGATCATAAATAATATCCCGCAATATGCTCAGCAAGATCAAAGAAGTATTTGTAACAGATAAGGATTTTTACAGCCGCTGGCTGGCGCTGGCAGTTCCCATCAGTCTTCAGTCGCTGATCACCGTCGGCGTTAATGTCATGGATACCCTGATGCTCTCCCAGCTTCAGGAAGAGCAGATCTCCGCCTCCTCTCTTGCCGGTTCCTATATGATGCTGTTGAACGTCCTGTCCATGGGGATCGGCTTCGGCGCCAACGTCATGGCTTCCCAGTACTGGGGTGCCAAGAACAAACGGGGATTTTCCAGAACCGTCGCCCTGGTCCTTCGGATCGGGATCGTAGTGGGCGTCATTGTAGCCTTGTTCACTGCACTGTTCCCGGAGACGATCATGTCCCTGTATACCAGCGACGAAGTCGTGATCGGTTATGGTGTGAAGTATCTCGGCTATATCTGTGTGGCCCTGCTGTTTATCATGCTGGGGCAGCCGCTTTCCTATGTCATCCGAAGCGCCGGCAGGGCAAAAGTCGCCTTATATTCTACACTGGGCGCTTTTATCATCAACATATTCGTGAACTGGGTATTTATTTTCGGAAACCTGGGCATGCCGAGGATGGAGATCGCGGGTGCCGCGCTGGGAACCATGGTTTCCTATATTTTCCAGTGTGTTTATGTATGGATCCATGTTTTTGTCCGGGATAAGGAACTGGGCTGCAAGATCCTGGATATCTTCCGCTCTCTGGAAGGGCAGGGGAAAGTCTTTATCAAATACAGTCTGCCGGTGATCATCAGTGATTTTATGCTGGGGATCGGCATGAATATGATCTCTGTCGTCATGGGCCACGTGGGAAGTTACTATGTGGCAGCCAATGCGGTCATCCAGACCCTGGCCCGTCTGCTGTCTGCCTTCTGCAGCGGTCTTTCCAATTCTTCCGCTGTCCTGATCGGACATACACTGGGAGAAAAGGATGCCAGGAGGGCTTTTCGGGAAGGCGTGACCTGTACCATCGTCAGTGCGCTGTTCGGAGCGGTGGTGGCGCTGATCACGCTGCTTGTGGGGAAACCGTATGTCAATATCTACAATCTGAATGACTATACCCGGGAAACAGCCTATTCCCTGCTGTATGCCTCGGCGGTTATTTCCATCTTCATGATGGTATCCTCGACCCTGACCAAAGGGGTGCTTCGCGGGGCAGGGGATACCCGGTATCTGATGGTGATCGATATCGCTTTTCTATGGTTTATCAGTGTTCCTCTGGGAGCCCTTGCCGGTCTGGTGTTTCACTGGCCTTCTTTCTGGGTCTATATCTGTCTGTATTCAGAGAAGATCATAAAAACGTTTGTAACACTGTACAGGCTGAAGAACCGGAAGTGGATCCATATCATTTCCTGAGACTTGTGATTTTAGACGAATTGGGCAGAAAAAATTGGTCACAGTTGCCAATTGAAAAATAGTCCCTGTCAGATATGATTGTAATAACGTATATCGATACACAGAAACAGTTTTGAACGTAATAAAACAAAAGGTTAAGGAGGACAAACATGAAAGTATTCAAAGGTATGCTGGTACTGGTGCTGGCACTGGCGATGTCTGTCGGCATTTTCAGCACGGCGTTTGCAGCACAGGGGGATGTGACGGATGAGACCCTCAGAGTGGCGATCCAGGGAGAACCGCAGAGGATCGGAACTTATGACGGCGGTACCTACGGCGGGTTTATTGCTGAGAACCTCTACAACGGACTGATTTTCTTCAACAGCAACACAAATTCCTACGAGCCGTGTCTGGCAACCAAGTGGGAAACCATTGATGACTGCACGATCAGATACTATCTGAGAGATGACGTGTATACACAGAACGGAACACAGCTGAAGGCCAGCGATGTTATCTATACCTTTAAACTGGGTCTTCAGAACAACATGAGTCAGGCGGATTTTTCCTACTATGATGTGGACAATTTCAATGTTGTAGATGATTTTACTATTGATATCAAGACATTTGAACCATTTGCCAATGCTTTTGTCTATCTGGCACAGGCTTCCTTCTTTATCCATGTAGAAGCGGATCTGGAGCCGGCAGGCGGCCTGGCGATCCTGGATACCGAAGCTCCGGACGCCTACGGTGCTTATCTTCTGAAAGAGTGGGCTCCCGGCGACCATATTACGCTGGAGAGAAATGAAAACTACTGGGGCGACAAGTCCTACTTCAAAGAGCTGGAAATCTCCTTTATCCAGGATGATACGTCCCGGTATTTCGCTGTGCAGGCAGGTGATGTGGATCTGATCACTTATGCAACCGCTTCCCAGGCAGCTGAAGTTGCCGGCAACCCGGATCTGCAGGTCTTCCAGCAGCAGGCCGGCACCATGACGGCTATGGCCTTTAACTGCGGCGAAGGATGTGCGTTTGACGGTAAGGAAGCCCTCAGAAAGGCTATCTGCTATGCGATCAACAAAGACGCGATCGTGCAGGTTTACACCGGCGGTTACGGCTCACCGGTAGACATACTTCTTCCGGTAGGCAATGGTCTGTACCAGAGCATTGATGAGGATCTGAAATATACTTATGACCCGGAGAAAGCAAAAGAATACCTGAAAGAAGCAGGCTATGAAGACGGCTTCACCTTCCGCTGCATCCTTCCGGTCACCTATCAGAAGGTTGCGGAAGTGGTCCAGAGCAACCTGGCAGACATCGGCATTACCATGGAACTGGATTCCAGAGAGCTGGCAGGATGGCTGGAAGCTTCCAACGCAGGCGATTATGACGCCAACATGGTGTCCTTCTTCCCGGGCAATAACATTCAGCCGTTCTATATGATGGATGGAAGAGTTCCTTACAACAACAAGGGCGTGACCCAGTATCCGTCTGATGAGTGGAACGATCTTCTGGATCAGCTCTATGCAACGCCGGATATCGAGTCCGGACAGGTCTTCAGCAAACAGCTGACAGAGATCTTCGCAGAGCATGTACCGGCAGCCTGCCTGGTATCCAAGGACTATCTGTTTATCAGCGATGCAAAACTGGGCGGATTCTTCACCAATACCAAGTGCGATATGCTGGTTCTTCATAAACTGTTTGTACAGTAATTGTCAGGACAGTAACCAAGGCATGAATCCTTAGGCCCGGGGACCACGGTCTCCGGGCTTTTTTGAAAAACGGACATATCAAAAGAGGGAAGAACAATGACGGAACGAATCAGGAAAATGCGGGAAGCGCAGCAGAAAAAATACACCATCTGTATTGAAAGGATGAAGATCTACCAGGCCACAGGGAAAGAAACAGAAGGCGAGTCGGAGATCATGCGCAGAGCAAAATTCCAATACAACCTTCTGACGCAGATCCCGATCTTCATTGATGAATATGAACTGTTTGCAGGACACGGAGCCAGTAAGCCAAGGGGCCTGGAGATCGATCCCAACAACGGAATCTGGGATGAAGAAGAGATCAAGGCATTGTTGGACAAGGGCTACGGATTCGATCTGAACGATGCGCAGACTCTGTATCAGATGAATGCACAGGCAAGGCCGTTTGGCCTTAATGACGGTGTCGCCGAAGCGGTCCGGGACAATGAAGAACTGACCAGCTTTATGAAGATCGGCATCACCCTTCCTCCCTGGCGCTCCTTTGAAAAAGGCATGCAGCTGGGCGGAGGCTACGCTATGGCAGGACTTGGACTGGGGCCGGGCCAGTGTCTGGTCTGTTATGATTATGAAGGGGCTCTCCGAAGGGGCCTGAACAGCTATATCGCCCAGTGCCGGGAGAGGCTTGCGAAGATCACCTTCACGCAGAAAGGCGATTATGATAAATGCCTGTTCCTGAAGGCTATGATACTGTCCCTGGAAGGACTGATCGCCCATGCGGAGCGTTATGCGCAGCTGGCAAGGGAGATGGCGGAGAAGGAGAAGGACGAAAAGCGCCGTCAGGAACTTCTTACCATCGCTGATATGTGCGGCCATGTTCCGGCGGAAAGTCCCAGGACATTCCTGGAAGCGGTGCAGAT
Source organism: Parasporobacterium sp. (assembly GCA_017510065.1). Lineage (GTDB taxonomy): Bacteria > Bacillota > Clostridia > Lachnospirales > Lachnospiraceae > RGIG5612. Next base: position 7,183 of record JAFWOB010000024.1, on the reverse strand, counting down.
GTACTGGTTCCTGTTCATTACCATCGGCTGCCCGAACATTACGGCAGGTATGGGAAGGGTCGACCAGATCCTGTATCCCTACTATAAAGCGGATAAGGAAGCAGGCCGGATCACCGACGAAGAAGTCGTGGAGATCTTTGAAATGATCCGTGTCAAGAACATGGATATGGGAAGTCTTGCCGGCAAATCCCGCCGGGAAGCAGAGGATGGGGAAGCAAAATGGCATAACTGTACCATCGGCGGCGTGCATGCAGACGGATCGGATGCCACCAACGAACTGAGCTACCTGATCCTGGAGGCGCTGCTGAGGTGCCCGACCACCCATCATACCATCACGATCCGCGTGGCGGATTCCACTCCGCAGGACCTTTTGCTGAAAGGACTGGAATGTCAGAGAAGAGGCCTCAGTATGCCGGCCTTTATCTCGGATGATACCTATATCCGGTTTTTCACGGAATACGGTGCCTCTATTGAGGATGCCAGGGACTATTGCATGACCGGTTGTCTGGACGGCAACCTGCCTGGAAAGTCCCGTTCCATGACCGCCAGCATGTTTGTGGTTCCCCTGTTCCTGACCACCTTTCTGAATGACGGGAAGGATGTGAGGACTGGCATCAGGCTCCTGGAACCCACTGGGGACCTGGAGCAGTTCCAAAGTTATGAAGCGTTTGAAACAGCCTTTCAGAAAGCATTTTCCAGGATCCTGTCTATCGCCTGGAAGCGGTGCAATCTCCAGGTGGCGACCATGCAGAAGTATTTTCCGGAACCTCTCCGTTCAGCCTTCATGGCAGGATGTATCGAGCAGGCAGAGGATTATCAGACCCTTCGTATGCCCTTTGAAAATGGAGAGGCCCTGTGCCCGATCGGAATGGTCAATCTGGGAAACAGCCTGTACGCCATCAAAAAGCTGGTTTTTGAAGATCACCGGGTCACATTGACAGAACTGAAGCAGGCGATGGACGCAAACTGGGATGGGTATGAGGACCTTCGGAAGGCCTGCCTGGAAGTGCCGAAATACGGCAATAATATCCCGGAGGTAGACGAGATCGTCGGGAAGTATTATCAGTTCCTGATCGATGAGAATGATAAAGCCGTCAGTCTGCTGGGCGCTCCGATCAAGACAACTGCTGTTTCCATTACGACACATCAGCCGGGCGGTATGCTGACGTTTGCGACGCCGGACGGCCGGATGGCTCATTCGATCCTGGCGGATGGAGCAGCTTCCCCCATGATGGGGCAGGATACCCACGGACCGCTGGCTATGCTGCAAAGTGCCATGAAGATCCCCCAGGACAAATACCAGGGAGTTCTGCTAAACATGAAATTCCATCCTTCGGCCTTAAAAACGGAAGAGGACATGAACAAAATGGCTCTCATGATCCGGACCTATTTCAAGAACGGCGGAAAGCATGTGCAGTTCAATGTGACCAGCAAAGAACGTCTTGTGAAGGCACAGGAAAAACCGGAGGAAAACCAGGATATCATGGTGCGTGTGGCAGGATACAGTGCGTATTTTGTGGATCTGAACCATGGTATGCAGGATGAGATCATTGCCAGAACCACCAATGACAGCATCAGATAAGGAGAAGAATTGTGGAACGGATTCCTTATAACCCGCAGGAAGCGAAGATCATTGACCATATTCCCGGCTACCGCCCCTGGATGCCGCCCATTCCGGTGTTTTCCCCGGTGGTGACGCCGAGGGAGAATTTCCTGGCCTTTCTCCGGGGGGAAGATCCTTTATGGATGCCTTCCAGCTGGGATCTGAAACGTTTTGACCCCAGGATCATCCCGGATAACGTAGCAAAAGGGATGGTTTCCGATGACCGGCCTTTCGATCCGGCAAAAGAAGGAGGCGGCAAAGACTGGTTCGGGATCCCCTGGGTCTATGACGCAAAGGCACGCGGATCGCTGGTGGATCCGAAGGCGCATCCTGTGGAAGATATCAATGACTGGGAATCCTATGTGACGCTGCCCGATCCGGACAGTCCGGACTGGGAAGGGTGCGCTGCGGCAAACCGGGAACGGCTGCAGGACGGAAAACTGACGCAGATGACCGTCTTCAGCGGTCTGTTTGAAAGACTGATGTCCTTTATGGGTATGACGGATGCGATGGTAGCCCTGATCGATGACGACCAGAAGGAGGGGGTCCATCGGCTGTTTGACTATCTGTGTGGATTTTACGATCAGCTGTTTGAACGGTTTAAGAAGTATTTTGACTGTGACGCAGTATGGTTTCACGATGACTGGGGATCGGAACGGGCGCCGTTTTGTTCCCCTGCGACCTACCGGGAAATGATCGTCCCCTATCTGAAGCGGATCGTCTCTTCGTGCCATAAACACGGAATGTTCTTTGAGTTTCACTGCTGCGGGAAAAATGAGATGCTGGTTCCTCTGATGATCGAATGCGGCGTGGATACCTGGCACGGACAGGACATGAATGACAAGGTGAAGCTGTACGAACAGTACGGAGACCGGATCAAACTGGGGATCGCGCCGCTTGGCCGCAGGAATACGGATATGGCAGCGACGCCCATGACAGATGAGGATTCCCGGGAAGCTTTCCGGCTGCTGCTTAAGACATTTGACAAAGGCAATGTCTGGATGGGAATGTTCATGGGAGCTTCACCCAACGCAAGCCAGGTCTTGTATGAAGAAAGCCGGCTGGCCTACGAGAAGGAATACCCACGCAGATAAGAGATGAGGTGTGAAAATGGCAGATTATTCCTGTCAGGGGCATATTTTTAATATCCAGAGTTACTGCATTCACGATGGCCCGGGAATCCGGTCCACGGTGTTTGTAAAGGGGTGCCCCTTAAACTGTCTGTGGTGCCAGAATCCGGAATCCAAAGAGGCGAAACCACAGCTGATGTATTATGTAGATAAATGCACCGGCTGCGGTGCCTGCAGCGCTGTCTGCCATGTAGGCGCAGTCTGCTGGGAACAGGGAGGAAAGCCCCGGACAGACCGGCAGAAGTGCACCGCATGCGGAACCTGTGTAACGGTCTGTCCTTCAAAAGCCCGTGAGATCACCGGCTACACAACGACGGTGGAAGATGCCATACGGAAAGTGATGGAAGATAAGCTGTTCATGGACGGTTCCGGCGGAGGCATGACCGTAAGCGGAGGGGAACCTCTGATGCAGCCGGAATTCACAGCAAATCTATTGGAGGCGGCTCATGAGGAGGGGATCCATACGGCCATCGAGACCAGCAATTTTGCATCCCGCCAGGTGATTGACCGGGTATATGCCCATGTAGATCTGGCCATCTGCGACATCAAGCATATGGACAGTGAAGTCCACCGCCGGCTGACTGGGGTTCCCAACGAGCAGATCCTGGATAATATCCGGTATATCCGAAAGGTGCTTCAAAAGCCCATGAATATCCGCACGCCGGTGGTTCCCGGCTATAACGGCGATCAGGAAAACATCCTGGCAACAGCCCGCTTCATCGCAGATGAACTGGGAGCGGATGTCATGTACAGCCTGCTTCCGTACCATCGGCTGGGCGAGTCCAAGAGCGAGAGCCTGGAACTGACCGATTATGAACTGCACGTAACGCCTCCTGAGGATGCCTATATGCGGGAACTGGCAGCGCAGGTAGAGGAGCTGGGGGTAAAAGCTCATATCGGCGGCTGATCAAGCGCTGTGTTTAGCGAGGTTTTCGGGCGTATGGTTATGGAATATCGTCCCGGAAAGAAACCGCCCCGGAAAGTTACTGCTCTGGCAAGATACCGCCCGGAAAGGTACTGCCCGGAAGCAGAAAAAGTTCGATTGTGTACGTCGATGACATAAAAAGTCAGATTGTGTACGTCGATGACGGGATTTAATCTGACAATTGTTCTATTTTGCATTAATTTCTAGTAATTTTTGCATTATTATTTGCTGAAACGTCACTGATTTTTTGCGAAGACGCACTTTTAATCCTGTCACCCCGTACACAAACGAAGTTTTTGTGTCATTAAGGTACACAAACGGAGTTTTTCTGCAACAGGCGTACACAATCACATATTTTATGTGTATGGAAGACAACCGGAGAAAACCGCCTTTTGCCAGGCAATGGGATTTGCAGGGATTCCTGCGAAATGATAAGGAGCAATCTGATTATGGAACAGATCATCAATGAGATCGTGGAAATCGAATGGTCGATGTTTCAGCAGACCAATAATATCGGAGGAAGAGCCTGGTGCCAGGATGACCGCCGGCAGTTTGAGATCAACCGGCGTGCCCAGTTTTCCGTGTGGGATGAGAACTGCCTGCACAGCTATCTGGAGGATCTTCGGAAGGCGCAGCAGAACGGACAGAATCTTGTCAGCCTGAAATATGCCTACATGATGGAGCATACCTCGCCGGCAGAATTCGAAGCCATCCGGGAGCAGATCCCGGAAGTGGGGGAAACAAGGCAGCAGATCATCGAGCAGCTGCTGATTCTTACGCAGGAATGGTGCGAAGCATTTTCCCGGGATTATCCAAAGTTGTCCCGTCAGGGAAGACCCATTACCGCGCCGAAGGGATGCGGCATTACCTCGGTGATGACCTATGCGAAAGGAGAAATGTCCACCTACAGTCTGAAGACTTTGAACTGTCTTCTTGCCCTATACCGGAAATACAGGGAAGAGAAGATCAATCTGCATGAAGCAGTGGTAGGGGAAGAACTCAGGCAGTTGAGCGGACGGACCCTGGAGCAGATCGAGAAACAGCTGTAAACAGCAGGAAAGAAGAAATGAGAGAACGGAAGCAGAAATATCAGCCATACAGGGAATGGTATTTTGACGGATATACCCGTCAGGATGTGACAGATCCGAAAACTGGAAAAGTCCGCAGCGAACTGGTCTATCACGGAGACTATTATACTTATCAGACCAAAAACTTTACAGGTTATAAGATCCTGATCGGAGCTCTGATGCTGCTCAGCCTTGCCTGTGTGATCGGCATCTGGGTCCTTCCGAGCGCTGTCAGCAAGGGATGGGCCGGGATCGTGAATCTGGTCCTGATCGTCCCTTTATTATTTCTGCTGTTTTGTACCGGCCATTTTGTCTTTCAAAAGCTCCCGCTGACCAACCGGCAGATCCATGCCGGGTATTATGAAATGTGCAAGTGGGTGACCTGGAACTTTATGCTGTGTGTGGTGATCTTTCTGCTGAACCTTTTGTTTTTCATTCTAAACCGGGAAACGATGGATATGAAACTCGATATCTGGCCCCTTGTTTTACTGGCTGTTCATATTGCAGCAAACCGGATCTGGAATGATCAGCTGAAGAAGAAGTATCCGGTCAAGTCTTGAAGAGCTGGAACAGAGTGATCCTGCTTCGGGCGCCTGTTTTTTTATAGATATTATGGATATGTTTATCCAGGGTGGATTTGGTGATGCACAGTTGTTTACACAGCTGTGCATCTGTTTCTCCCAGCAAAAGACGTCTGGTGATCTCTTCTTCCCTGCGGGTCAGGCCATATTGCTGCACATTCGTGCTGGAAAAGACAAAATGAGGTGCCAGCGGGTCCGGCTCCAGCGTGAATCCTTTTTCCCGGTTCAGCAGACGGAACAGTTTCAGTTCAATGTGCGGTTTCAACAACTCCATGATCCGGACATCCCTGTCTGTATAGTTCCCGCTGTTTTTGCGCCGGTACAGGCAGATCGCCCCAAGCTTGAACTGATTGTGGGTAAACACGGCCTGCAGAGAATCATAGAATCCCTGCGGTTTATAATAGTGTTTATATAAAAATGAATGTTCCCATTCTGTCCGGTCCTCTATGTTCGAAACCCGGTATACGCTGCTCCAGGGAGCCTGCAGGTATTTTGTCCAGTAATCCCGGGAGTGGATGTTTGCCGGACTGTTCTCTTCTTCTGCAGGGAACGCCTTCCCCGGGATCAGATCATGGGTGAGCAGCGAATGGTCCGGCTGTTCTGTGACCCGGACAGAAAAAAAACTGTCATATAAGATCAGACTGTCCAGATATTCGGAAAGCTTATGCGCCAGATCAGTATATGAGAAACTCAGATTGACCCGGTAAATGATCTGCGACAGATAGGAACTGGTTTTTTTCGAGATCGTGGAATTCATTCTTTCATCCTCTGATGTGATCAGTTTCGGAAGCACTGGAACAGGGAAGCGCGGCTTGTCGCACCGGTCTTGCGGTACACATTATGGAGGTGCTTATCCAGCGTAGACTGGGTAATACCGAGAAAACTGCAGATCTCCGAATCCTTTGCTCCGCCCAGGATCGGATTGACAACCGCCACCTCCCGGTGAGTCAGGTGATATTTGTCAATATAATGGCGCGTGATCGAAAAACTCGGGTACAAAGAGTCTGTTTCCATCTGCAGGCCTTGAAAACGGGTTTTCTCCCGGAACAGATGCAATTCGATATGCGGTTTCAGAAGTTCCATATACCACAGTTCCCGTTCTGTGAAATCTCCATCCTCCCGGGAACGGAGCAATGTCAGCATCCCCAACTTACAATCATGATGAATGAAAATGCCATGAAGAGCATAGAAGAGATTCTCGGGCTGGTAGACTTCCCTGTAAATGCTGCTGTTTAGCCATTCCTCGTCTTTGCACATGGAGGAAGCGATAAACACCGTACTCCAGGGAGCTTCCAGATATCCCCACCAGACCGGCTTTTCCAAAAGAGATACCTGATTCAGGTCTACCCGATAAGAGGGCGGTATATTTAACACATGGGAAAAAACGATCCCTTTTTCCGATGTGGATATTTCTGCCATGATCGCTTTGCGGTAAGGAATGAGTTCTTTCAGCTGGGACAGGATAATATCCGCAACAGACTGAAAATCCCCCGCAATCTTGGAGTTTATACGGTAGATCATCTGGGAAAGGTAGGACATTTCCCAATAGGACAGATCATCGGCCATAAAACGCCTCCCGCCGGTCTGAAAACTCCGGCAAATTGTTCAAAAAGAAAAATATAACATAAGCAAATTATAACAAAAATAAAGTTCCGTCAAGCAAAATATGGAGGATAATAGGTAAAAATATAGATAAATTGATTACAATTATAATTATTTAAGTAGAAAAAGGGTAGATTTCAGGAATTTCGGTCAAAAAAATCTGATAGTATACTTTTCGTAAATCGATATATAAAAGTCTGTTTTCAGCAGGTCTGTCTGCATAAACAATACGAGGTATTTTCTATGAATCATCATCTGGAACAGCTCAGAGAACG
>JAFWOB010000159.1 GCA_017510065.1 Parasporobacterium sp. | reverse complement strand
TCCGCAGAGCTGTGGTATATGTTCGGAACGCTTAGCAGGTGCTGGCGTCCGATGACAGAGAAAGACTTCGCGCTGAGCCGGGAGATGGTGACCGCCTGGACGAACTTCATGAAGACCGGACAACCCGGAGGCGGATGGAAGAGCTGTACAGCAGAAGATCCTGCGGTAAAAGTATTTGAATAAGAAATGGAGACAGACCATGAACGAATCTCATAAAATAAAAAATCCGATCCTTCCGGGGTTTTATCCGGACCCCTCGATCTGCAGGGTAGGGGATGATTTTTACCTCGCGTGCTCAAGTTTCGAGACCTATCCGGGGATCCCGGTATTTCACAGCAAAGACCTGGCTCACTGGGAGCAGATCTGCTACGCCATGACCATGGAAAACGGCTTTCATGTGAATGCGGATTCCGGCGTCGGCGGCGTGATGGCACCCACCATCCGTTGGCATGACGGGACCTTCTATATCATCAACGCCAATTTCGGGGATAAAGGAAACTTCTATGTGACGGCCAAAGATCCGGCAGGTCCCTGGTCACAGCCTCACTGGATCACGGATATCCCGGACATTGACTGCTCTTTATTTTTTGACCATGACGGAAGCTGCTATCTGGTAAGTCCCGGCAATGACGAAACGGAAGACAATGGCAGAGCAATCTTCCTGACTCCCTACGATATCAAAGAAGGAAAAGTCGCAGGAGAGCGAAAGAAGATCTGGAACAGCGCCATGCGCAATGCCTGGGCGCCGGAAGCGCCGCATCTGTATCATATCGGAGAGTACTACTACCTGATGATCGCAGAGGGAGGCACGGAGCGTTTCCACAGCGTGACGGTTGCCAGATGTGAAACGGTGGACGGCTGGTATGAAGGCTATGCAGGAAACCCTGTTATGACCCACCGTCATCTGGGAAAATATTTCCTGATCGACAACGTCGGCCATGCGGATCTGATCGATACGCCGGACGGAAACTGGTATGCGGTGATGCTGGGGTCAAGACTGGTAGACGGACAGCATAAAAATTTCGGCCGGGAGACTTATATCGTTCCCGTAACGTGGGAAGATGGCTGGCCGGTATTCAGTCCGGGGACCGGAAAAATAGAGTGGGAATATCCCGCTGATGAAAAGCTTCCCTGGACGCCCTGCAGACCGGAGCCGGAGACAGATGATTTTGACGATCCCAGGTTAGGGCTTCACATGGTCTTTCTGGGAACGCCCTATCAGGATTTCTGGAAGATTGAGGATGGCTGCCTGAAACTGCGCTGCCTTGCCCGTCCTATGGCAAGACCTCTTCACGGATTCAACGTAAAAGAGCCGGATATGCGGCAGGATGACTGTACCAGTTTTCTGGGACGAAGGCAGAGGGCTGCTGATTTTGACGTGGTGCTCAAGATGACCTTTGAACCGGAGGGAAAAGAGGCAGCAGGCCTTATCATCATGCAGGCGTCCAACCACCAGTTCCGGCTGGAAAAAACTCTGGCAGACGGAAAGCCTGTTGTCCGTCTGGTCCGTGCCACCACCGTGCAGAAAGGACTTCCCTTCCTGCCGGGTTATGAAGCGAAGACCACGGAAACAGTCCTGGAACAGCACGAAGTCGCATCCGGAACACTGGTCCTGAAACTGAAGGTCAGAAGACAGGCATTTTCCTTCTATTATGGGGAAGCAGAGACAAGGCTTCGTCCTATGGATATTCAGGCGGACGGCAAAGAGATCAATCCGGAAGAGATCGGCGGGATGATCGGTACACTGGTGGGCATGTTCGCCACCGGAAACGGCGAGGAAAGCCAGAATGAAGCAGCATTTGATTACTTTGAAATGACAGAACTTCAAAGGATCTATTAAATAAATCAGTTTTGAAAGGATGGAACTATCGTGAGTATTCCGTATGTCAAAAAGGATGAAAAAGGGATCACGACTCTTTATGTCAATGATAAACCGTTTTTCTGCAAAGCCGGAGAGATCCACAATTCCAGTTCTTCGGATCCGGAATATATGAAGGAACACGTCTGGCCGGCGCTGCGGGGCCTTCATATGAACAGTGTGATCGCTCCGGTGTATTGGGAGATGATCGAGCCGGAGGAAGGAACGTATGATTTCTCCAGTGTGAGATCCCTGATCTGCCAGGCCAGGGAAGAAGGGCTGAAACTGATCTTCCTGTGGTTTGGTCTTTGGAAGAATGCGGAATCCATGTATGTGCCTGCCTGGGTAAAGAAAGATACGAAGACATATTTCCGGGCGGCAAAGCTGGGTGGCGAGCAGATGACGACCATTTCCCCGCTTTGTAAAGCCGCTGTGGAGAAGGATCGCAAGGCATTTACAGCCCTGATGAGCTGGCTGCGGGAGTTTGACGGGGAAGAAGGCACCGTGATCATGATCCAGGTGGAAAATGAGATCGGCCTTCTGGGAACCGACAGAGACTACTGCGAAGCAGCGCAGAAAGCATTTTCAGAGCAGGTCCCTTCGGCCATCGAAGAACTCACCGGCCGCAGCGGAGACTGGAAGAGTGTATTCGGCGACGAAGCCGGGGAGAAGTTTATGGCCTGGCATTTTGCCTGTGCGGTGGAAACCATTGCCGCTTCCGGCCGTAAAGAATATGCGCTTCCTTGCTATGCCAATGCCTGGCTCAGGCAGTACCCCTGGTATCCGGGATCTTATCCTTCCGGCGGACCGGTGGTAGAGGTGCAGGACATCTGGAGGTCTGCAGCGCCTTCGCTGTTTGCGTTCGGACCGGATATTTACGTGCCCTACTGTGCGGATGTCATGGATGAATATGCATCCGATGAGAATCCCCTGGTGATCCCGGAGATCCGGAAAGATGCGGTAACGGCCTCTTATGCGCTGTACGCATTTGGCGGAAAGAACGCCATCTGCTATTCGCCCTTCGGCATCGAAGAGCTGAGTCTTGATCCTTCTGCGATCCAGGCCCCGCCGATGGAGGTCATGGTTGCCCTGAACATCGATCCTTCTGCCTTCAATATTACCGACAGCTGTGCTTACCTGAGCAAGGTATACGGTATGATGGAGGAGATGGAGCCGCTTTACCTGAAATACAGAGGAACGCCGCATCTGAAGGCGTTTATCCGTCACGGAGAACATGACTACGGAACTATCCTTCATTTTGAGAAGTATGATATCGCAGTCTCCTACGCCCCGAGAATGGAAGCAAAGCCATTAGGCGCCGGTCTCATCATGGAACTGGAGCCGGACAAATTCCTGCTTGTGGGCACCCGCTGCACCCTGCGCTTCATGCCTAAGCCGGGGGTGAAGAAAACCGCCGATATCCTACGGCTGACAGAAGGAACGATCGAAAAAGGAGAATGGAAGCAGGGAAGGATCCTGAACGGGGACGAAAAAATGTCTCTGCAGTTCGCGGACATGCCTTCTGCCATGATGCTGGAAATGTATCAGTTCTGATCATTCCTATGAAAGGGGATCATATATGCAAGGGTTAACACTGGAACAGAAAAACAAGGTTGAAGAACTCCTGTCAAAAATGACGCTGGAGGAAAAGATCGGCCAGATGAACCAGGAGTCGCCTTCTATCGTCGGAGGCTTTGATGTGCCTTTCGAGGAACTCATCGCGATGATGACGGATGGCCGGATCACCAAGGAAGAGTTCGGAAAGATCATGAGCAGTGCCGAGCAGGATTATCATGAGGACCTGATCCGCGAAGGCGGCGTAGGATCCTTGATGGTCCAGGATCCAAAGAAGATCAATGAACTGCAGAAGATCGCAGTGGAGGAGAGCCGCCTTAAGATCCCCCTGATCTTTGGCTATGATGTGATCCATGGATTCCGGTCTGTGTATCCCATTGCCATTGCGGAAGCCGGCAGCTTTGATGTAGAGCTGATGGAACGAACCGCACGCATGGCGGCGAAGGAGTCTCGCTCATCCGGTATTGCCTGGCATTTTGCGCCGATGGTGGATGTAGCCCGGGACGCAAGATGGGGCAGAGTCTCGGAAGGTCCGGGAGAAGATCCTTACCTGGGTTCGGAATTTGCCAGAGCCAAGGTAAGAGGCCAGCAAGGGGGGCATGATGCAGGCGTTGATCGGGAGATGAACCTGCAGCCTTCTATGGAGCCGTCCACGGAAAATTATGTAGCGTCCTGCATGAAGCATTATATCGGATACGGAGCGTGCGAATCCGGACGGGATTACAATACCGTCCAGATGGCGATGCATGTCTTTTACAATCATTATCTGAAACCTTTCAAAGCGGCTGTGGAAGAAGGAGCGCAGACGGCTATGGCCGCCTTCAATGACCTGAACGGAGTTCCCTGCACGGTGAACCGGTTCCTGCTGCGCAAGGTCCTGAAGGAACAGTTAGGACTCCCCGGATTTGTGGTCAGTGACGCCAACGCCATCCGGGAATGCATCGTTCACGGGATCGCAGCGGATGATCTGGAGGCAGGAGCCGCTGCCGCCAATGCGGGCCTTGATATGGATATGGGAACGGAGATCTACCGTTATCAGCTAAAGGAAGCTGTTAAATCCGGTCAGGTTTCCATGGAGGTGATCGACGACGCGGTCCGCAGGATCCTCAGTGTGAAGATGTGGCTGGGACTTTTCGATCATCCCTATGTGACGGAAGAGCAGATGACCCGGTATGAAGACCTGCCCGAAGAGCATACCTCTTTGGCCCGGGAAACGGCAGAGAAGTCCATTGTTCTTCTGAAAAATGATGACCATCTTCTGCCCCTTCGAAAAGATGCGAAGGTCTCGCTGGTGGGAACCCTGGCAGACAACAAAGAAGAGATCATCGGCGCCTGGGCCATGAACTGGCGGCCGAAGGACTGCGTGACCATCCTGGAAGGCATGAAGCAGGCATTTCCGGAACTGGGATATTTCCCCTGCGGCGGCCCGGAAGGGGAACTGAACAAAGAAGAGATCCGGGAGGCGCTGTCTTACGGCGATGTGATCGTTGCCGTATTAGGCGAGACGGTGGCCATGTCCGGCGAAGCTTCTTCCCGTTCCGACATCTCATTGCCGGGAAAACAGCGGGAGCTTTTAGAGAAGCTGC
>JAFWOB010000158.1 GCA_017510065.1 Parasporobacterium sp. | reverse complement strand
TGGCTGCGTCCTCCATGCTGGAGATCCACAGCCGTTCAAAGGGTTTCTTACATCGGGCCTGGTTGTATACCAGCCGGAAGATCAGTTCGCCTTCACGCCCGGCATCAGTAGCACAGACAAGGCTCTCGACATCGGAGCGTTCCATCAGGGACTTCAGAATCTGGTACTGCTTCCTAGTGGCCTGAGAAACCTCATACAGCCAGCGCTCCGGCAGGATCGGCAGGTCTTCCAGCCGCCACTTGGCAAAGCGCTCATCATAGCGCTCCGGCGCGGAAAGCTCCACCAGATGGCCGACACACCAGCTGACCAGATATCCGCCGCCTTCCAGGTAACCATCCCGGCGTTTGTCTGCACCGATCACCCTGGCCAGGGACTGGGCCACACTGGGCTTCTCGGCAATAACAAGTTTCATTCGTGCATCCTCCTTCTTCAAAAATGGGCATAAAAACAGCGCCAGGGACTTGTGATCCTTGGCGCTATGTAATGCGACTCTATGCCAGGAAAGAGAAGCCCCTTATGAGACTTCTCCGTCCTGGATTCTTTTGCGCTTTTTGGTTGTCACTCGGGAAGGCTCATCTGCATATTTCCAGAGTTCCTTCTGTGGAGTACAGATCTCCATCTGTTCGGCCTTTGCCCAGGATGGGATTTTAGGTTGGAGTTCGGTCATTCGAAGCATCATCTGCTCCATATGATCCATAATAATCGTTTGCGGCAGCCTTTACATCTTATACTCGGCAGCGTTGATAATCTGGGTATCTTTCAGTTTGCCGAGGAAGGAGCCGAGCATTCCGCCAACCATTCCATCCTCACCATCTTCATCATCCGAATCCTGCCCGGACACCTGAATCATGGCTACATCCTCAGCAATCATATTGACGGCCTCTTCCTGCTCCTTCGAGCAGATAACCATAGCGCAATCCACGATGTGCAGTTTTTCCATGATGTCTTCAGCACTCAGATCCTCAGAAAGAGTGACCTTGGCGCAATCTTCGACCCGGACACCTTTCGGATACTTCCCAAGCACCGAAGCACCGACCTTGACCATGGGGCGATCCACGATAAGCCCCAGATCCGGATCAATGATTCTCAGCTCGTCATATACGCTTTCGATTTCGTCAAAAGCGTCTTCCAGCTCCTTATTTACACTGACGGTACCGTCTGCAAACAGGTATTCCAGGGAAGAGAGGGCTTCGGCATCCTTGATGGAAACGTCGCCTGTGACACAGAGCCTGGTTCCGTACTTTTTGATGGTTTTCGGTTTCAGTTCCAGGTCGTCGTCGATGAGCTGTGTGCCGTCAGGGACCTTCACGATCTCGGCTTCTTCATCAAACAGAGTTACCAGCTTGCCGATCAGGCTTTCTGCGATCACGACCCTCTTTGCGGTAAACTTCAGGCCCTTTGAAAGCAGCTTCTCTGAGTCAATCCCGGTATCCAGGAAGAAGAGATTTCCGGAGCAGTAGTACAGAGTGTTCGCTGCTCTTGCGATAAACAGATCGTCGATCTCCGTATCAGCCTTCAGGATCGTTGCTCCGTCCGGATAATATTCGGTCTTTCCTCTTACCTGAATATTCGAAAACCGGCCTTCAAAGCTTTTCGGCATCAGGATCTTTCCGTTCACCATGATGCTGTAATAGCTTTTCACAGCTTCCTGGCTGCCGTCGGCAATAACCAGTTTGCCATTGACCATCAGGAAAACACCGGTTCCGTCCGAGCCCGGGCCGATCTCACCCTTACCGTTGATGCTCTGCACAGAAACATTCTCTCCATCCGGGATTTCCAGGACAGTCGCCG
>JAFWOB010000157.1 GCA_017510065.1 Parasporobacterium sp. | reverse complement strand
GAAGAAAGGAGAATTCTGATGGAGATAAGAAGAGGGAAGATTCCCAGTGCAAAGAAGGTGGTCCTCTATGGTCCTGAAGGTATCGGAAAGTCCACACTTGCATCTAAGTTCCCGGACCCTGTGTTCATCGATACGGAGGGATCTACAAAACATATGGATGTGGCACGGTTTGACGCTCCGACCAGCTGGGCGATGCTGAACCAGGAAGTGGACTATGTGAAGCAGCATCCGGATTGCTGCAGGACGCTGGTCATCGATACGGCGGACTGGGCAGAGAAGCTGTGTATAGAGGACGTACTATCCTCCAGAAAGATGCAGAGCATCGAGGATGCCGGTTACGGTAAAGGATATACCTATATCAAGGAATCTTTTGGCAAGCTGCTCAATTCCCTTAATGACCTGATCGAAAAAGGGATCAATGTCGTGATCACGGCCCATGCGCAGATGCGCAAATTCGAGCAGCCGGATGAACTGGGAGCTTATGACCGGTGGGAACTGAAGCTTTCAAAGCAGGTATCTCCGCTTGTGAAAGAATGGGCGGACATGGTGCTCTTCTGCAATTACAAGACCGTGGTCGTAAACGTGGATAATAAAGGAGCGCAGAAAGGCAAGAACAAGGCCCAGGGCGGCCGCAGAGTGATGTATACGAGCCATCATCCGTGCTGGGATGCAAAGAACCGGTATGGCCTGCCCGAAGAACTGGATATGGATTACAGTTACATTGCACATGTAATGGAGGATGCGGCAGCACCTTCCGTGAAGCAGCCGACAGAGGAACGGGCGTACGCGGAAAACGAGCAGCTGAATCTGATGGACCAGCCAGCTGCTGAGAGCAAACCGGCGGCAGAATCCAAGCCGGCACCCATGCAGGAAAACTTGCCTGAGCAGGCAGAAAAATCCACGCCGGTTTCCATCTACAGTTCAGACCCGGAAAAGATCCCTAAGAACCTGCGCGATCTGATGGAGGCGAACAATATTTGCGAGTGGAACATCCAGGATGCGGCCTATGCGAGGGGATATTATCCGCAGAACACGCTGATCCAGGATATGGATCCGGAATTCGTTCAGGGGTGGATCGTGGCATTCTGGCCGCAGATCATGGAACTGATCAGGCAGATCCAGAAAGAAAACGGTGTAGTGTTTAATTAAGAAAAGGAGAATGATAATGGCTGACAATTATGCACAGGACAGAGCTTTTGACTGGAATGATACCATCGTAAAGGATGATGAATATGAGCTTCTCCCGGAGGGAGTCTATGATTTCCGCGTAGAGATGCTGGAGCGCGGCCGGTTCGACGGAAGCGAGAAGATGTCCGCCTGCCCGCAGGCGAATCTGACGCTGGCAATTACGGATCCCGTATCCGGCAAGCACGGGCAGATCAGAGACTCCCTGTTCCTTCACAGCAAGGCGGAATGGAAGCTGTCACAGTTCTTCACCGCCATTGGCCAGAAGAAGAAAGGCGAGCCGCTTGCAATGAACTGGAATGCAGTACCAGGATCTACCGGTCGCCTGGAACTCTCTATTAATCAATATACAGACAAGAACGGCAACAAAGCAGAGAACAACCGTGTGAAGAAGTATCTGCCGAAAGAGCAGAAGGTCTTCACGCCCGGACAGTTCTGATGGCCCGCATTGAGCTGCGGCCATATCAGGAGGAAGCACGCAGGAAGGTAGAGGATACCTGGCTTGCCGGGACGAAAAAGACCTTGCTGGTGCTTCCCACCGGGACCGGTAAGACAATAGTCTTTGCCAAGATCACGGAGGATATGGTCCGCAAAGGAAAGCATGTACTGATCCTGGCCCACCGCGGGGAACTGCTGGAACAGGCCGCGGACAAGATCAAGAGGACTACCGGGCTCGGATGCTCTGTGGAAAAAGCGGAGCAGAGCAGCCTGCAGTCCTGGTTCAATGTCACTGTCGGTTCTGTCCAGTCCATGCAGAGGGAGAAACGCCTGGAACAGTTCAGGCCGGATCACTTTGATACGATCATTATTGACGAGGCGCATCACGCTGTCTCGGTGGGGTATCAGAAGGTACTGCAGTACTTTGATGAAGCCAACGTACTCGGCGTCACCGCGACACCGGACCGGGGCGATATGAGGAATCTGGGAGAATATTTTGAATCCCTGGCGTATGAGTACACGCTCCCGAGGGCTATCAAGGAAGGGTATCTCTGCCCGATCAAGGCACTGACGGTGCCGCTGAAGATCGATATGTCACAAGTGGGCGTACAGGCAGGGGACTTCAAAGTGGGAGAGATAGATTCGGCCCTGGATCCGTATCTGGAACAGATCGCCACGGAGATGGAACAGTATTGCTGGGATCGGAAGACCGTTGTATTCCTCCCGCTTATTAAAACGAGCCAGAAATTCACGCAGATCCTGCGCGAACATGGATTTGCCGCGGCAGAGGTAAACGGCAATTCCGAGGATCGTGCCCAGATCCTGAAGGACTTTGATGAAGGCCGGTACAATGTAATCTGCAATTCCATGCTGCTGACGGAAGGATGGGATTGCCCGTCGGTAGACTGCATCATCGTCCTGAGGCCGACGAAGGTGAGAAGTCTGTACAGCCAGATGGTGGGAAGAGGTACAAGGCTGCATCCCGGAAAAGCAGAGCTGCTGCTCCTGGACTTCCTTTGGATGACGGAAAAACACGAGCTGTGCCATCCGGCGCACCTGATATGTTCAGATCCGGCTGTCGCACAGCAGATGACGAAGAATCTGGAAGACGCCGCCGGTAAGGCAATGGATCTGGAAGAAGCCGAGAAGTCAGCAGAGACGGACGTGGTACGGCAGCGCGAAGAAGCTCTTGCCAAACAGCTTGCGGAAATGAAACGCAGAAAAAAGAAACTGGTGGATCCGCTGCAGTTTGAAATGAGTATCCAGGCGGAAGATCTGGCAGGATACGTTCCTTCCTTCGGCTGGGAGATGGCTCCGCCTTCAGACAAGCAGCTGCAGACCCTGGAGAAACTGGGAATCTGTCCGGATGATATCGGGAATGCCGGGAAGGCAGCAAAGCTGCTGGAGCGTCTTGACATGCGCAGGACTGCAGGCCTGACGACCCCGAAGCAGATCCGCTTCCTCGAAAATCGTGGGTTCAGGCATGTAGGGACCTGGACATTTGAATCCGCGAGAAAGCTGATCGACCGTATTGCCGGAAATGGATGGATAACACCTTACGGTCTTGATCCCGGCAGTTATCAGCCCGACGATATGCCGAAGACATTTTCCTTCGAGGAGGATATGAATGCAGCAGTATGATCTGAAAGAATTGCTGAAATATATCGATCCGGCAGTTCTGGAATACCAGGAATGGATCAACGTAGGTATGGCTCTCAAGCAGGAGGGCTATACCGCTGCGGACTGGGATCAGTGGAGCCGGGCAGACAGCCGCTATAAACGTGGCGAGTGTTTTAAAAAGTGGGGCACCTTCAATAATGAGAACCTTGGCGCCCCGGTGACCGGAGGCACTATTTTTGAATATGCCAGACGCGGCGGCCTTCCGATAGGATCCTTTGACAGCGACGATCCTGGTCATGCACTAGACTGGGGCGACAAGATCCAGATGGACGATGTGAAGATCATCGACAGCGCATGGCTGGAAGAACGTGAGGTATTGGAGCCTTAAGATGCGGAATGGAACCCTGTACAGGAGCTGATCACTTATCTCAACACCCTGTTTCAGAGTACGGAGAATGTCGGCTATGTGACGGAGGTATATGAGAATGAGGATCGCCTGAGTCCGAAGAAAGGGCATTGGGACCGTACTGCCGGTCAGTTGGTGGAAGAACTCCAAAAATACAACGACGTGGGCGCTGTATTCGGAGACTGTAATCCCAAGGCGGGTGCCTGGATCCGGTTCAATCCGCTGGATGGCGTCGACGTGAAGAACAGCAATGTAACGGACTTCCGATACGCCCTCGTGGAATCGGATGCAGTCTCCCTTGGGAAACAGTACGCCATTATGTGTGAACTGGAGCTTCCTATCGCCTGCATGGTCTACTCCGGAGGCAAATCTGTCCACGGTATCGTAAAAATCGAGGCACCGGATTATCCGGAGTACAAGAGGCGTGTCGAATATCTTTATAAAGTGTGCGATAAGAACGGGCTGAAGGTGGACACCCAAAACAAGAACCCCTCCAGGCTGTCACGCATGCCAGGTGTCCTCCGGAACGGCCATAAGCAGTTCCTGATCGGCACTAACCTTGGGAAGACATCCTGGAATGAATGGTATGAATGGATCGAAGGCGTCAATGATGACCTGCCGGACCCGGAAGGCCTGGAAGAAGTGTGGGATGATCTTCCTCCTCTGGCTGACTGCCTGATTAAAGATGTTCTCCGTAAAGGCCATAAGATGCTTCTGGCAGGACCCAGCAAGGCTGGAAAATCATTCGCTTTGATAGAGCTTGCCATCGCTATTGCAGAAGGCCGTAAATGGCTGGGGTTCGATTGTTC
>JAFWOB010000156.1 GCA_017510065.1 Parasporobacterium sp. | reverse complement strand
TAACCTGCTGGGTCGGATAATTGGAGAAGAAACCGGTCAGATATACGCCGTTCGGGATATCCTTGATGGGATCAAAACCGTTTAACGCATAGACTCCGCCGAGGATGCCTGTCTGGCAGACAATGCCGCCTTTTTCCACTGCAGTAAGCGTATCTTTCAGATTGCGGGGACCGATAAGGTCAAGCGCTTTTGTCACACCATGTACTTTTCCAGTCAGCCTGCCGTCATCGATGACAGCTTCGTCCACTTCCGCAATCAGCGGCAGTTTACTTTCTTTATGCGTCGTGGCAATTACCCTACAGCCAAGTGCTTTCGCGATCTGCATGGCCGCATAGCCAAGCGCACAGGTAGCCCCACGGATCAGCAGCGTATCCTCTTTTTTGAGGTGCAGGCATTCGACCAAAGATCCCCAGGCCGTAAAGTACGTTTCCGGAACAGCACCGAGTGCTTCCCAGGGAAGATCGCTGTTCACCGCAAACACGATGCGTCTTGGAAGAAGCGCATATTCCGCATAGCTGCCGTTGAAGGACCTTCCCATGCCGCCCATGAGCGCAACGACCTTCTGTCCGGTTTTCAGGTCCGTATCCGAAGGGTCTGCAACTACACCGGCACATTCGATACCGGGAATCACCGGTTTCTGAATATAAGAAGCATTGATCTCACTGTGGCGGAGGATCTGCTCCGAATGGTTCAGGCCAAAGGCCTTTACCTTGATCAGTACCCAGCCGGGTTTTACTTCCGGAACCGGGCATTCTGACAGGTCAATGTCTTTACCCTCTGTTATTTTATCCAACAATAAGGCTCTCATATCAATACCTCTGAACAGCCTGTACCGGGCAGTTTTCAAAACAGTTCCCGCACTGCAGGCAGTGATTAGGCTGAATACGGAATGGAGTTCCTTCTTCGATACAGTTTTGCGGACATACGCTCTGACACGTTCCGCAGCCAATACAGTTTTCACTGATGTAATAGCCTTTCCTTACCGTTCCGGCATCACCGACAGTATAATACTCCCTCGTGATGGGTCGTGTTGAAAGGCAGAAATACTCTATCGTGTAGTCTTTCAGCATGAAGATCGTGTCGATGTTCTTTGTTTCACCCGGATACACATTTTCCAGATAAGGCTGCTCTGCATAAATAACGTCACGCCATTTGATCTGTTCTTCTTCTGACACTTCAACAGCCCTGCCGGACAGTCGGATCGTTTCTTTATACTTTGTATAGCCAAGAATCTGTACCCTTCCGTCAGCCTTCAGCTGTCTGGCAAATGGTTTTCCCCTGGCCGTCAGAAAATACAGTGTTGTCCCTTCGTAGTGAATGGCACTGATGTTCCGCACCTGCGGAGCCCCATTCTCATCTACCGTAGCGAAATCCAATATTCCGACATATCCAAGTTTCTTCAGGCATGTTTCAATGTCCATCATCCGATCCTCCTTTCACAGGCGGGAATCAGCAATCCGTTCTCCTCGCTCGCCCAGCACTGCGGGTCATCCGCGTAGAAGTCTCCGTTTGTTCCGCGGGCTACCGCAGGGCATCCCCGGCACCAGGCCAGCAGCTTACAGCGCGAGCATTTGCTGAAGTTCTGATATTCCCGGTATTGTTCCATCCCGGTCAGCCACACATCGGCGATCCGGTCCTCGAATACATTTCCGACCTTGCTTTCCGCAACGCGGCGGCAGGCATAGATCTCACCAGTCGGAAGGATGGTAATGTGGCAGTTGCCGCAGTTGCAGCCGCTGTAGATCATTCCTTCCTTCGCATTCTCCGGAATCTTAAAAGCTCCGGTCTCGTATTCATACAGCGTCCAGAGATGATCCTTCTTGTTGAAATAAGTCTGGCAGCCCTCTGCCTCATATTCCTTAAATTTCTTGTCGCACATCTCAAGAAGCTGCCGGTATTCCAATGCAGTCATGGAGGTATCCAGCTCTCCACCGCTGGGAACATAGCGGGAGAAGGCAAAGATATTTGCCCCCGCTTTTACGACCTCATCAATGATCCCGGGCACCTCCATGCGGTTCTGCTTTGAAACCGTGGTCATGATTACGCTTCGGATGCCGGCACGGTTAATGCAGCCGATCTTCTCCAGCGTGCAGTCAAAGGATCCGGGCTTTCGGAACCAGTCATGGGTCTCACGGAGACCGTCCAAAGAAAGCTGGTACTTTTCGCATCCGTACCATTTCAGTTCACGGCAGACCTGGTCGTTCAGGTGGAACGGATTTCCCATGATCGTGAACTTCACGCCATGCTCATGGAACAGATCCAAAAGTCTCCAGAAATCCGGATGCAGGATCGGATCCCCGCCGGTCAGGTAAAAGTAGGGCGTACGGCCGAACACTTCGCAGAAGTCCAGGCAGTTGTAAAACGTATCCTGCATCTCGCTCCAGGTCATGGATTTGAGGCAGGTATGATCGCCTGCAGCAAAGATATAGCAGTGTTTGCATCTCTGGTCGCATTCATCCGTGATATGCCACTGAAAAGAAAAGTACGGTTTCATTCTGTCATCCTCCGATGATCTTGCATCTCTATCTGAAATCAGCGATTTGCTGATGATATTCTCGAAAGGGATCCCCCGGCCGGTAAGAGCCGGAGGATCAGATTAAGCAGTAAGAAAATTTCCTGTAGGGATGTTCTTACTTATCACCTGCACCGCAGGGAGTTCCGCAGGCTGCAGGCGCATCATCGGGCTTGTCAGCTGCTCCGTAGGCCGCAGGTGTCTCTGCCGGCT
>JAFWOB010000155.1 GCA_017510065.1 Parasporobacterium sp. | reverse complement strand
TTCACATTTCGGCACCAGATCCTGATCGCCGGTACGTTTCGCATGTTCCAGCAGGAACCAGACGCCTTCGATATCATGACCCGGATTGATGATCCTTCCGTCCGTGACATCAAGATAGGTTTCTCCGTTCAGTCCGACATTTTCCAGCAGGCATCCCAGATCGTCCTTTACATGATAAGCAAAAATATCATGTACGCATTCCTCTGCCCTCTTCTCATAAAGGGCCAGATTCTCCGGATCGGCCTTCATCATGACGCTGGTCATGTTCAGGTAGATCATCGGTCCTCCGAAAGAACGGAACCGGCGTGTGGTTGGATCGGTCTTGGGGCCTAAATGGGTCGGATCTTCCGCTCCGTGGGAAAGATCATAATATGTGTCATAAGCTCTGCGTGCTCTTTCCAGGCAGACCTTGTCGCCGGTAACGGCATAATACTGGGCATTCGCCATGGAATAGAATGATTCGGAGAAGAAATACCTTCTCTGTCTCAGGGGTCTTCCATCCGCAGTCACGGTAAAATACAGCCTGCCCCCGGCATTATGATTAATACAGTGATCCTCTAAAAACCTGAGGCAGCTTTCAGAAGCCTTAAGCCATTCCTCTTTCACGCCATACTGTTCGCAGAGCCATGCAAATGTCCATGCGCATCTTCCCTGCATCCAAACACTTTTATCAGTGGAATAGATCTTTCCGGTCCTGTCCAGACAGGTATAAACGCCGCCGTTTACCGGATCCAGGCCGTATTTCAGCCAGAACTCCACACTGCGGCCAAGTTCCTCCTGAATCCATTCCCTGCACTCCTGAAGCCTGGTCTTATCCATACAGAGTATCCCTCCTTCGTTCATTTTCTTCTTGTTGAATGTATTTTTGTTTATACATATTAGCAGTTATTGTTCATTATAACAAGAGGAAAGAAATTGACTTTTCTGCGGGCTGCTTTTACAATGAAGTGGTAAAGTCTAACCCATTTTACAAATATTCTAAGAGAGGAGGTTGTCCCCCGGCTCGGGGTGCGGCAATGTGGAGACATGCCGTAAAGGGGCAGGCCATGAGGCCGCCTGAATGCCCGGATTGCGAAGGCAGCGGGCATAGAGTCCGTGATGATATGTCTACAGTAACGCTTAAAAACATCAAAAAAGTCTATCCATTCGTTTCCGGCGAAAAGAAAAAAGGGAAACGGAAAAAGAACGATGCGCCTGAAAAGAAGACAAACCTTCAGATCACCGATGAAGGCGTTGTGGCTGTTCAGGAATTCAATCTTGAAATTGCAGATAAGGAGTTTATTGTTCTGGTCGGACCTTCCGGCTGCGGCAAATCCACAACTCTGCGTATGATCGCCGGGCTCGAACTCATCAGCGGCGGCGAGCTTTATATCGGTGATAAGCTGATGAACGATGTTGCCCCCAAGGACCGCAACATTGCCATGGTCTTCCAGAACTATGCCCTGTATCCTCATATGTCGGTATATGAGAATATGGCATTTTCCCTGAAGCTGAAGAAAGAGGACAAGGCTGAGATCGATCGGAAAGTCAAAGAAGCCGCAGAGATCCTGGATATCACCAGTTATCTGGACAGAAAGCCCAAGGCTCTTTCCGGCGGCCAGAGACAGCGTGTTGCCATTGGCCGTGCTATCGTCCGCGATCCCCAGGTCATGCTGATGGACGAGCCCCTCTCCAACCTGGATGCTAAGCTTCGTAACCAGATGCGTGCCGAGATCATCAAGCTCAGAGAGCGGATCAACACCACTTTCATCTACGTTACCCATGACCAGACCGAGGCCATGACTCTCGGTGACCGGATCGTCATCATGAAGGATGGCTTCATCCAGCAGATCGGCACTCCGCAGGAGGTATTCAACCATCCGTCCAATCTGTTTGTTTCCGGATTTATCGGAACGCCGCAGATGAACTACTTCGAAGGCCGGATCGAGAAACGGGACGGCAAGTATGTGGTCATAGTCGGAAACATCGAGGTAACGCCAGATGAAGAAAAGCAGGCCCGCCTCGCAGCCAACGACGTGAAGGATCAGGACATCACTGTGGGCGTCCGTCCGGAACATATGTCCATGGAAGCTTCCGGTATCCCGGCAACCATCGATGTCACGGAAATGATGGGCTCCAGTGTCCATCTTCATGTAACCGCCATGGGCAAGGATGTCGTACTGATCGCTCCTACGATCGGCCTGGCCCGGAACTATGCAAGAGGAGACCAGATCCAGCTGAGCTTTGGCGGAAACGTCGTCCATATGTTCTCCAAAGTAGACGAAAAGAATCTGGAGAAGTTTGATTAACCTGACTGATCAGAGCCAAAAGCACCTCAGGGATTTCCCTGAGGTGTTTTTTGTGTCGCGCTTTCCGGTTTTCATGTAGAATTTTAAAATGTGGTTTTTTACATGAGTATTTGAGGCGGTTTTTCATGTAGATTTTGAGTTTTTTGTTTTTTACATGATTTTTTTTAGAAGTTTTTCATGTATCTATTCTAAATATTGTATTTTACATGAAAAACAGCCTGGATTTTTCATGTAAAATGAGGATTCTTTCAAAAATACATGAAATTGGCTTTCAATTTATCATGTAAAAAATGCAGTTTAAGAATTTTACATGAAAACCTGCCGCGTTACTCTTCTTTCTCCTGGTATTTCCGGAACACCGGCTCGATCAGGAATGTGCTGACGTAAGCCACAAGACCAGGCATCACCATGATAGGGATCGCGAAACGATAGCTTAAGAACACCGTGCCTCCCATCATGACAGCCATTGCCGCGGAACGCAGGATATTGCCGAACGCCAGCCGCACCGCTGTGGCGCACAACGCGCCGGCGGTGAAGGTGAACCTGGACAGGGTGGGAAACACCCACGCAAATATGCACAGCAGGAAAAAGGAAACCAGGACCAGATAAAAGATCAGGATCGTACTCCTGCTCTCATTTTGCGGCAGCCTTACCACCAGCATCCAGTAGATGCCGGCAGCAATCCCAAACACCACCAGCCAGATTAGGGTAGCAAAGATCCCGGTTTTCAGTTCCCGTTTAAATGTCTTAAAGAAACGGTTGAACAAAGAATCATCCCGGAACCGCATGGAATGGACAGCCGCGTCATACATGGCTGTCGTGGAGGAGCCGATAGTAACGATCGGGATGCAGAATGCTGCCCACAGAAGGCTGAGCATGATAAAATCGCCGAGATATCCCAGCGGCTTCCATAACATATTTTCCGAATCAAAAACACTGCGGCGCATCAGCTCAGTAGACCCGGGACGATCTGCGCAAGGCAGTCCGCCAGTTGGGAATGGCCCTTTCTGGATAAATGCATGCAGTCGATCTTGTTAAACTCCGCAATGCCTTCCGCGTCAAGAAATGCGCATCCCTGTGCTTCGGCGTACTGTGCATAGTACTTTGCAAGCTCCCAGGATTTTTCAACGCATCCTTCTCCCATGGGGATCCCTTCCGGGCACTGATACAGGCCTACGCCCATATGAGGAGGCGCGATGACAAGAATGTTGGGTTTTCCGTTTCTCCAGGCCGGAACGGTCTTGGCCTTACCGATCAGACGGTCCATCCCGATCCCGATGCAGGCGGCATTGGCTCCCATACGCTGTTTTGTGTCATTGGTCCCAAGCATGAGGATCAGCAGATCCACCGGTTCATGGCACATCAGGGACGCATAGATGCTGTCCAGTCCAGGCATGGATTCATGAAGAGCATCCGGGAACACGGTCGTGCGCCCAGACAGACCTTCTTCCAGGATCAGATAGTCATCCCCCAGTTTCTTCTGCAGCAGACAGGTCCATCTCTCATCTTCGTTGAAGCGATCTCCTCCGTCTGCGCAATCCGACGGATCCGCGCAGTATCCGTGAGTATTGGAATCTCCGAAACATACAATGTGTTTTTTCATGTTCTAATCTCCCGTCATTCATGGCCGGAATGCTTTACATTCCGATGATATATTTCGGATCCTGCGACCTTGCAGCAGGATACTGATTTATTATAGCATCTGTATCAGCCCTTGTCATTGAGAATAGCGGAAAAGAGGTCCGGCAATCCTGCCGGACCTCTTTATCATTTCAGCTGCTGCTTTGCAGTTATTCTTCTACATATTCCACATTACGCTGCTTATAATCTTTTCGTTCCGATATTTCCTTCGCCATGGAATTGGCTGAACCGGTGATGGTTTTCAGATAGCCAGCGGAGAACGGGTCCTTTCCGATCGAGGTGACAGAATCCGGGATCCTGACCGTTGGAAGCTTACATTCATAGAACGCATAGTTTTCTATCGTCTCAACGCCTTCCGGGATCGTAACGCCGGTCAGATTGCTGCACTCGCGGAACAAGCTTTCTGAGATTGTCTTCAGGGATGACGGGATCGTGATCTCCGTGAGGCCGGTATTGCGGAATGCTTCTTTTTCTATTTCTATGATATTCTCTGTAAGATTGATCGTATCCAGAAGCTTACATCTGTAAAAAGCTTTCAGTTTAATGGTTGTCAGGCTCTCCGGAAGGATTACCTCTTTCAGGTTTCTACAATCTCCGAAGGCATTAACACCGATACTGGTGATACCCTCCGGGATCGTAACTTTAGTCAGCTCCTGCTTATTATAATAAGTGTCGTCTCCGATCTCTGTTACCGGAAGCCCATCGATCTCGGTGGGAACCGTCAGTTCAGATTCAGCTCCGTGATACCTCGTAAGTACAACATGGTCGGTATACAAGTCATAATCATATGCCGTATCATCCTCTACAGACCTTACATAGACACTCTCTACAGTATACTGTTCCTCTGCGAGTGTTATCGGGTTTTCTACATATGTTCCATCTGCATTGACGACGGCGATCCGGCTGATCAGGGTTTCCCGTTCATTGTTATCCTTCAGGATGATATACAGGTGTTCTCCCGCCAGATCGGTACCGGCACTGGTCATGATCCCAGTAAACTCGGCAATCACCTCTCCGTTCATCAAGTCAAAACCCGGGAACCGATGTACCCGGACAAAATGCCCTCGTTCATTGTCATAGCTGGGAACAGCCAGATACAGATCATTCCCCAGCAGGAAATGAAAATGGTTGGAAACCACAAGCTGGGCAAGGTCGTAGTCCATATCCGCATCCGTTAATTTCTCTGAATTGGAAGTATCCCATTTTTCTTCACTGATCTGGTCAAAGGTATCATGAAAGTAATGATATTCCATTCCCTCTGAGCGAATACAATAAACGCCGTCCTCCACAAAGAGGAAAGAATTGTCGGTTGGATATTTTTTCTTTTCCACGATCTGCTCAAGCTGCGCTCCCGAACCGATTGCATCAAGCGGGATCGCATAGACATTCCGGCAGTGATCTTCGTCACGGGTGGCCCCGAATGAATACAGGGTACCATTAACAACCGTCAGGGGAAGTCCCCACTCCCAGTTATCTCCGCCCAGGTAAATGATCTCACCGCTCTTCTGATCGATCGCCTGCACACTTCCAAATGCATTATGCGTGAGATAGAAGAAAACATAATCTTCCGTGACCAGCAGTGTTGTCACGTCTCCGCCCTGTAGCTCTGCCAGCACCTCTGTGGTCATGCTTGCCAGATCGATCCTCTCGATCCGGGCCGTTTTACCTTCCAGGACATAATAGTACAGATAGCCGTCCAGATAATTTAATCCTCCGTTGGCTTCGGCCAGATATTTCTTTTCACTCCCGTCAAGTCCTGTCTGTACCAGTCGGTATATGAGCTCGTAATCCAGCTCACTTCTCTCGATAAAATAGAGATGCTCTCCGTCCGTCACGACAGGGGAATCCGATTTTTCACGGACGATCTTCAGATTGTTCGGATTATTCCCGAGCCCTTCACACCAGTTCCCGCCGGCCGCTTTCACTTCTTTCATGTTTCCGGTACCTGTCAGCACCAGCGCTGCGATCACAGCGGCCAGCATGATTTTTCCAAACCAATTGTATTTCTTCATTTCTGTTTTACCTCTTCTATCTTTTCGGTATTTCTATTGCACGGGAGTTCCGCACTTCGGGCAGAAGGCAAATTCCTCCCCTTCCGGGAATTCATATCCGCAATTGACGCACACATAAGGGCCTTCGTCAGCTGTCTCTGCTGCCGATGCATCCTCTGCCGGCTCCGCTTCATCCTCCAGCAGCGGATATTCCTCCACATAATCCGGATTCTCCGTAAATGTCACTTCAATCACAGCCGGCGCCTGGATGTTCACCAGGGTATCCCAGTAATCATATTTGGTTCCATCTACGGTGTACGTGTCAACCATGTATCCGAAATCCGGAATGATATTGATCGCCTGACTGGATCCCACAGGCTTTTCGACCTTACCGTACGGAGCAATGATGCCGCCCTCGCCCGCGGTGATCGTAAGTGCAACGGTCTCATATTCCGGGATCTCAAATGGATCCGTCGAATAGGTTCTGCCGTTCTCCTGTGCCAGCGTCTGCATTTTGCTGCCCTTACCATAGATCACCAGATCCTCGGGACATCCGTCAAACAGATCCGCAGTGTAGGATACAATGCTCTCCGGGAAATAAACGCCCTTCAGGGAAATGCAGTCCCTGAACAGCTTATTGCCCAGACTGTTGGCGCCGTCATCTACCAGGGCATACTGCAGACCGGAATCGTTGGCAAAGACTCCGCAGGTACCCCAGTCAGTTCCCCATTCTGTAATATTATTGGAAACACAGGCGGTCAGCATGCCGGTGCAGTTGGCAAATGCGTAAGCGCCGAGATATGTTACGCTTTCCGGGATCGTTACAGCCGAAAGGGAGGTACAGCCATCGAAGCAGCTTTTGCCGATGCTGGTAACCGTATCCGGCAGTTCCAGGGTATAAAGGGCACTGCAGCCGAAAAATGCCTCATCGCCAATTGCAGTGATCCGCTGCAGCGACAGATCCGAAAGAGAGATGCAGCCCCTGAATGCCTTAGTCCTGATCTCTCCGCGCAGAATGGAAACATGCGACAAGCTGACACAATCCAGGAATGCACCTTCATCCACAGACGTGGCCGTGATCGGAACATCTGCACTCGACAGGCTGGAACAGTTCTGGAAGGCATAGGCTCCGATATACATACAGCCTTCCGCGATCTCAACAGATCCCAGACGGATGTCGTTCTGGAAAGCACCGTTAACGCCCCAGTCCAGATTCCAGGTTTCCACACTTTCACCGATCGATACCGTACGCAGCGCCGGATTATCCGAAAAGGCGTAATAACCGATCGTCATGACCTTGTCCGGGATCGTCACGGTGCGCAGGCGGGTATCATGGAATGCATAATTATCAACCAGCAGCAAGGTAGACGGAAGTTCCGCCTTCACCAGCGCCTCATCTTCATTAAACGCTTCTGACCGGATATAGTAGATACCCTCCTGCAGCACAGCTTCCTCCAGAGAGGAGCAGTAGCGGAAGGCACAGGAATCAACCGACTCGCAGCTGCCCGGTATCTCAACCGTCTTCAGTTCCGTGCAGTTCTGGAAACAATATGTCGGAATATAGGCGCAGCCTTCCCGGATGGTAACATCCGACAGCTTCGTGCAGCCTTCAAATGCCATATTTGTGCCCCAGTCTAATCCCCATTCTGTGATGCCGCTGCCGATGACAGCCTGATCCAGCTGCGTACAGCCCCGGAATGCATAGGCTCCCACATATGCCACGCTGTCCGGGATCACGATTTCCTGCAGCTTGGTACAGCTCTCGAAAGCAGAAGCGCCAAGGGATTCCACCGTCTCCGGCAGAAGGATCTCCTTCAGGGAAGTATCTCCGCTGAAAGCCTGATCGCCGATCGTGTAGATCTCGTTCAGGGTAATGTTTTTCAAACTGGTGCAGTTCTTAAAAGCGCTGTTTCCGATGGAGCCGTAGGATTCCACCGTATCCAGCAGTTCACAATCCAGGAACGCGCCTTCGCCAAGTTCCGTAACCGTGGAAGGGATCGTCACCTCCGTGAGCAGTGTACAGCCCTGGAACGCATAGGATCCGATAGCCGTCAGCCCCTCTTTCAGCTCCAGATTCATCAGCAGCGTACATCCGCGGAAGGCTGCATTGGTTCCCCAATCTGTGCCCCACTCCGTGATTCCGTTTCCGACTGTCACAGACTTCAGGCCGGTACAATTATCAAATGCATAGGGGCCGATGGAAGCAACACTATCCGGAATGACAAGATTCTTCAGTTTGGAAGATGCAAAGGCCGATGCTCCGATCGTCTCCAGTGTGTTGGGCAGCGTAATCTCCGTCAGAGAACTGCAGTCCCTGAATGCTTCGGAAGCAACGGACACAATGGTATCCGGAAGCACAACCGATTCCAGCGTAATATTGCCCGAAAATGCATTCTTTCCGATGGATACCACTTTATATCCGCCGATCGCATCCGGCACAGTCAGTACCTTTTCACTTCCGTGGTATGCCGTAATGGTCACCTGGTTATCGGAAATGCTGTATTCCCAGTCTCCTTCTTCTTCCCCCATCGTCTGAACCGCAAAGCAAGCCGTCAACAGAAGAAGCATCAGACAGAGCGAAAGCAAAATACGTAATTTACCAGTCTGTTTCATCTGTCAAGTTCCCCCTTTTCATACATAATGTTGATGTTTTGTTTTATATTACTACAAACAGCAGCCTGAGTTAATGTAAAACTATCAGAAATCTTCCTTGAAACCCAAACAAAAAAAGGGATTGTTTTCCCTTTTTAATGTTTGTTGATAATAACGGTTCTCTGGTTCAGTTCCGGTAGTTATCCATAAACACCAGGTGTTCTTTATTTCAAGTTTCTAGAAATAAAAGAATACAAAGTGTTCTTTATTTCGACTATTCTGATATTTGAGAACGGCCCATGTATTCTTAAATTCCGGAAAATATCCATTTGAGAATATTTTTTATTCTTTTTTGAAGCAAATCGAAAAAAAGAGAATACAAGGCCTGTTCTTTAAATTTGAAAAACGGCTAATCAAGAACATTTTGTATTCTTAAATATGGAAAAGCTCTGATCAAAGAACGCCGGGCGTTCTTGTTTTTCAAGACCTGCCGTTTTAAGAACACCCGGCTGCGAAAAGAGCAATAAAAAACCCTGGAAGATCAACTTTTCCAGGGTTACTTTCTGATGGGCACTAAGGGACTCGAACCCCTGACCCCTTCCACGTCAAGGAAGTGCTCTCCCAGCTGAGCCAAGTGCCCGCAGAACAATTATCTGTTCGCCTTAATAAAATACGAAATCAGATAGGAAATGTCAAGCTAAAGAATGTAGATCCCATCATTTTTCTTTTCGGCAGCTTCCGGTTTCCAATCCTGTATCGTTCTTA
This sequence comes from Parasporobacterium sp., assembly GCA_017510065.1. GTDB lineage: Bacteria > Bacillota > Clostridia > Lachnospirales > Lachnospiraceae > RGIG5612. The sequence goes on along the minus strand of JAFWOB010000155.1, from coordinate 10,701 downwards.
TGAACACGTTTTTTCGCCCATACTCTGCTCGATCGCCTGCAGCACCTCTTCATCTGCCGGAAGCCATTTGACCTGCCTGAGATCACTGATCGGGATCCATCTGGCGGCTTCATGTTCCAGGAGCGTCAGGTGCTCTTCATCGATCTCGCACCAGAAGCAGTCCATGGAAAGATGAAACTCCGGATAGTTGTACTCTACAGAGCTAAGGAGCTCCCCTACCCGGATCCCAGTATCTAATTCTTCCCGGATCTCCCGCACCAGGGCTTCCTGAGGGGTTTCCCCGGGCTCTATCTTGCCGCCGGGAAATTCCCACCAGTCTTTGTAATTACCGTAACCTCGCTGGGTGGAAAAGATCCGGTCATCCTTGCGGATCACGGCTGCTGCCACCCGGATGCTTTTTCTTTCTTCGGTGAAATCCTGTTTCTGCTCCATGTCTTTATCTTTTCTGGCTTTCCTTTTCCTGCCGGCGCTTGTCGTTGATGATCTTCACATGTTCCTCGGTGATCAGGGTCACGTTGTTTTCCTTTGCCCAGGCGATGCATCCGTTCAGGACCGTTTTCAGGAACGGCCGGGGGACTTTTACAAAATTCTTCAGGGCGTCGTCTGTAAATTTTACCACATCATCGCACCGCTCTGCCGCGTACCGGATCGATGCCAGATCCACTTCCTTCGGCGCCGGGATTGGCTCGGAAACGGGCTTTGTCAGCTTCGGAAAACGGGTATACCAGAAATTGGCGGAATCCCGGTATCCGTAGTCCACCGGGACCGGCGGGAAGCTGTTCTTCTTTACGCCGTTAACGATCGCGTCGTAGTACTGCTCTTTCATCAGGATCTTGTCGATATTCAGGATGAAATGAGCCCCGTATTTGGACGTGATCCCGTTAAAATCATTGTAAGGCCCGGGATGCCCGTCATCGATATCGCAGACTTTGAAACGGCCTGCCTGTTCCAGCTCCCTGTCCCAGGTACATTCAAACACCTGAAAGGCTTCCCCGATCACCGGCGGCCGGTCGACCTCCTCAGGTCCTGCCTGACCGGGCTCCATATGGAACAGATTGGTCTTCATTTTTTCTTCCGACGGTCCGGGATAGCCGAACCGGACGGCTTCTTTGAAAAACCTGCGGTCATCCGGAATAAAGTTGATGGCGCATTTGCCCCTCTGCAGGATATTATGGCAGGTATTGGAAGTATTTCTGCATTCCAGCAGCATGGCGTACCGGGCCTTCCCGGCAATGTAGTACGGAAAACACAGAGAGTAGGAACCGATGTTGAGACTTCCGTCATCGTTCAGCGTGCTGATGCACACGGTGGGCATCGGGAAAAATGCCGATGTCTGGTAAAAATTGTCAACGATCCTCAGATCTTTAAAGGAACTCATAGTACTGCAAAACTCCTCTTTCTAATACATGGCTGCGCCTTATTCAGGCGCTCTTTCTCAGGGCATCCGTTTCAGCCGTATCACATTCCAGGAAGCGGGAAGCAAACGCGCGGTCAAGATTCCCTTCTCTATCACAGATTCTCCGCCGGTCACGGGCTGTACCCGGCCGGGATGATCCATGGTATTGACTGCCAGCAGGTCATCATCGTGCAGAACGATGTGTTCTTCCACCTGGTATCCGGAAAACTGCCGCAGATCGCAAGTCACTTCCATACCCTCTTTTGTATCTTTGTTGACTGCAAAAAAGACCAGTTCTTCCTGCTCTTCCCGGATCACCCCTACGCAGTCCACATAAGGTGCATCCCCGTAGACTGAATCATACACAGGGGACTTCACCAGCGTATGGAGCACCGTTCCCCGGCCGAAGGTACTGGCATGCAGGAACGGATAGAAGATGGTCTGCCGGAAAGCCCCTTCGTCTGTTGTCATGATGGGAGCAATGACATTGACCAGCTGGGCAAGACAGGCGATCCCGACCCGGTCGGCGTGCCTGAGCAGCGTGATCAGCATGCTGCCCACCAGCAGGGCATCTTCCATATTGTAGATGTCTTCCAGCTGATGCGGATGAATGCTCCAGGGCTCGATCAGTTTATCGGCTTCGTTGGAGTGATACCACACATTCCATTCATCAAAGGAGATCCGGATCTGTTTGCTGCTGTGTTTTTTGCTCTGCACATGATCGCAGACTGCTTCCACGCTCCTGATGAACCGGTCCATGTCTACGCTGCTGGCCAGGAAATCAGCGGTTTTGCCCTCGGGATTTCCGTAATACTGATGCATGGAAATATAATCTACCGAATCAAAACATTCTTCCAGTACGATCCGCTCCCAGTCGCCGAAGGTCGGCATCTGGGAATTGGAACTTCCGCAGGCCACCAGTTCAATGGTCGGATCCAGGGTCTTCATGACCTTGGCGGTCTCATTGGCCAGCCTTGCGTATTCCTGCGCACTCTTATGTCCGATCTGCCAGGGACCGTCCATCTCATTTCCCAGGCACCAGGTTTTGATCCCATGAGGCTTTTCATAACCATGGGACCTGCGAAGATCCGACATTTCGGTACCGCCTTCGAGATTGCAGTATTCCAGAAGATCTTTGGCTTCCATGATGCCCCGGGTTCCCAGGTTCACAGCCATTAACACATCGCTGCCGGCTTTCTTTGCCCAGTCGGCAAATTCATTCAGGCCGAACTGATTGGTCTCGGTGACTCTCCAGGCCAGATCCGGCCGCTTCGGCCGCAGCTCCTTGGGACCAACGCCGTCTTCCCACCGGTATCCGGATACAAAATTGCCGCCGGGATAACGGACAATCGGAACCTTCAGTTCTTTCACCAGATCCAGGGTATCTTTCCGAAACCCCTGCTCATCGGCAAATGGTGACTCCGGCTGGTAAATGCCTTCGTAGACAGCTCTTCCGAGATGCTCGATAAAGGAACCAAACAGCCTCGGATCCGTATCGCCGATGAGATAGTCTTTGTCTATGATGATCTGTGTGTGTTTCATATTAACTCCTTTTCCGTCTCTGCCGGCGTCATGCTTCCGGCCCTTTATAGGTGAATCCGAGCATCGTGATATCGTCGAACTGATCCGCCGCTCCGACAAAACGGGTAATATCCTGCCGAAGTTCTTTCTGCAGCGTCTCTTCCGACTCCTGACGGAGCGTATTTATTGTCATGATCAGGCGGTCCGTTCCGTATTGTTCGGTATGTTCATTGATCGCCTCGGGGACGCCGTCCGTGTAGACAAACAGGCGGTCTCCAGGCTGAAACTCCAGCTCATACTCCTTAAAGCGGACATCTTCCATAGCCGCCAGCACCAGTCCGTGCGGATCCTTATACAGTTCGTATTCTCCGCCGGCGCGCATGATGGCCGGATATTCATGCCCGGCATTGGCGCAGGTCATCCGCCCGCTCTTCAGATCGATGATCCCGATCCACACGGTGACGAACATTTCCGCATCATTGCCCTCGCACAGGGCATTGTTGGCTTTGTATAAGACCTCAGCCGGAGAATTCCCCGCTTCCGCGAGGCTTCGGATCGCCGTCTTACTGCGCATCATGAAAAGAGCTGCCGGAATCCCTTTTCCGGATACATCTGCTATTACCAGCGCCAGTCTGTCATGCCCTGCGAAGAAGAAATCATAGAAATCTCCTCCCACTTCTCTTGCGGGATCCATGTCGGCAAACAGTTCGAAGTCCTTTCTTGTAAACGTGAAATGGCTGGGGAGCGAAGACTCCTGTATGGTACGGGCCAGTTCCAGTTCCTGCTCGATCCTTTTCTCCGCTGCGGAGATATAACCTTTCAGTACCGCAACGGTCTGGTTGATGTCGTCGGAAAGAGAGACAAATTCGGAAGAATTCCGTACGTTCACAACCTCATCCAGGTCTCCGTTGGTGATCTTCTTCAGGGAATCGTTGACCAACTGCAGATTATTGATGACGATTATCTGCACCAGCATGGATACCAGGACATAGATCACCGCAAACAGCAGGATATCCGCAAGTGCGGTTTCATAGACCTGGATATCTCGGTTTGCATATACTTCATCAATGGGAAGCCTTACCAGAAGAGTGTCCGTATCGGACAGTTTTTCGACCAGACACAGAGCATTGACATCAAATATGGAAGACTCAAAGAAATCGTCTTCTTCCCAGCTCTGGAACTGTTTTCTGTCTTCTTCCACCAGGATCGTGATACTGTGCTCTCCTATAGGTACATAGCCGGTATTTCGTATGATGTCATAGGTGCCGCTCAAACCGATATGATAACCGGAAAGAACCTCGTTCAGTTTGGAAAGATCCAGTTGTTTCATCAGGTCCCCTCTGGAGACCACGACCTGCACAAGCCCATCCCCGCATCTGGCCACTGCCGCGGCACGCAGATCAGATACAACGGTGCTTGTGGCTTCTGTCGTTCCGTCCAGGATCTCGGAGAGCAGGGAAAGATACACCGGAGAAGAACCGGCAGAAGATAAGACTTTTCCTTCATCGTTGATAATGCTGATAGCCGCTGCGCCAAAGATGTCGCGCATGTCTTCCAGCTCTTCATTGCTTACGGTTTCCGGTCCGCCTTTCGCAAGGGCCCATTTTGCGGTTGCCAGTGCCTGTCTGAGAGCTATTTCCACAGAAAGAGTATCCACATTTTCTGCCATCGTATCGACCCTGCTGTAAGCTGTCTGGATCTGAATGGCAGCATTCATCAGGATATACTGGGCGTTTTCCATGGCAGACCGGGTCTGTACAAGGAAGGAAAGCATAAATGTCGTCAGAAGGATCATGACCGAGACGATAAACAGGCGGACCTGGAACTTCGCGGAAACAGAGATTTCTCCCTTTTTACGTTTCCGGAAAGGATTCCTCCATTCGCCGGAACAGACCTGCAGGATGATTGCCGATACGGCTACCCCCAGGCCGGTAAAGACGATCATGGGGATGGAACAGTTCTTTACCACATAAAACGCCATGTTCATATCATCCCGGTGGGTAATGAACACCGCATACATATGGAACACTTCCATGACTGCGCCGATAAAAAAGCCATATACAGGGGAAGTTTTTTTGCGTTTCAGGATAAACAGATGCACAAACGCCGCAAGAAAGCCTGCCAGGCAGGTGGAAACGCTGCATGCCACGGCGGTATAGGATCCGATCCCCCAGTATGCACCTGCGATATAACGTTCGATCCCGCCGATCAGCCCGGCCAGGATGCCGGAGATCGGATTGAAAAACATGCCGGCAGACAAAGGCCCCAGATCCCTTACATTCAGCAGCATATGAGAATAGTCCACTCCGAAATGGGTGGATGCGATGGATGCAGCGCCGAAGATCAGACCGATCAGGATTTTACGGCCGGGTGACAGCTCTTTGTTTTTCTGCCATTTCCAAAGAAGCCATGTCAGCAGGACATAGATGGCTGTCATTGCCGACATTTTCAGGATCATGATTATCATAATTTATTGAAGCATCTGTTTTGCTCTGTTCAGGTGGACAAGATACAGAATATAACCAATGATCATACCGATCCCTGCCAGGAAGGAAATAACTCCCATGATCCCCATGAATACAGATGCAGTCGGGAACAGAAGGATCATCAGATCACAGAAGATCGTAACCGCGTATACAACCCACAGAAAAGTAAGCACGCTGCGTCCTGCCGCAGACACATCGCTGCGTCCCAGTTTCCCGGCCAGATTGTCGATCCCTTTGAAAATATAGGCGATCATCAGGATCGTCAGGATCAGGGAAATGATCGTGGAGACGCTGCGCAGGACAGATCCGCCGATTCCAAACGCCATCAGGATATTCAGGATCACGGTCACGATCAGATTGATCAGGGAACAGTTAAACGCTCCTTTAAATGCCTCTTCATCCCTGGAAGCCCGGGATAGTCCCATCAGGGTAAAGATCAGAGAAAGAAGGCTCAGCACCAGAGCGCCGATCACAAGCACGCCTCCTCCCAGGCCGGTCGCAACAGAACCTGCGATAACACCGAGCCCTCCGGTAAGGCCTCCGATCAGAGTGCAGCCGGTGGAGATCAGCGACAGGATCTGCGCAGTAAATACATTTTTCAAGCCCTGGTATGCGTTCGGAAAAGTCATCGATATTCCTCCTAATAAACGAATGATGAAGAAAAAGCCATTTCCTCAGGAAAGAAATGGCTGATGGAGCATATGGGACTTGAACCCACGACCTCTTACATGCGAAGCAAGCGCTCTCCCAACTGAGCTAATGCCCCATAACACGGCTGCCGGATATGTCTGTGACAGCACTACTATTATTAGCAGAATTTGCTGTTAAATGCAACCTGTTTTTCCAATTCTTCTGCCCCGCGCAAAGTTGAACAATCCTGCCCGTTGATGTATCATGACATCCATGGGCTATTTGTTTGCACTCATCACGTCCGTCTTTTTTACGGCTTATACGATCCCCAAGAAACTGTCCCGGATAACGACCGCCCGGTACAGCCTGTTTCAGGCGATCGGATTTTTCGGCTGTTCCCTGATCACCTATCTGATCCACTGCGCTGTAAGAGGCGCCGGAGCAGAACCGCTGACGGACATTCGCCTTTTGTATTCCGCGCTGTCCGGGGTAGCATGGTTTTTCGGCTGCGTGTTTTTCTTTCAGGCCATCGACGAGATGGGGCTTTCAAGATCCAACCAGTGGAAAAATCTGCAGGGTCCTTTAGGAGCTATTTTTAACCTTCTGTTCCTGGCGGAGTACCGGCAGACAAATGTTTTATTTATCCTGCTGTCCTGCGGGGCGATCCTTCTGTCTGCCGTCTTTTTAAATGTCCGCAGCGAGGAAGAAAAAAAGGGCAGCCACAAAGGGATCTTCTTCGCCCTTCTGGCTGCAGTGCTGTTCGGCATCAATTCCATGCTCATCAAGCAGGGGACCAATTTCGGGTTTGTCTATTCACAACAGGTGGTCCTGTCCGGCATGGTGTTCCTCTCTTCCCTTGTTTATCTGCCGATCCGGGAGAGAAAGCGCGCCAATGTGCCCGATAGAAAAGGATGTCTTCTCGGCATCCTGGGCGGCATCTTATTCTACGCCGCATCTTCTTTCTCCCTGCAGTCCTATAATCTCCTGCCCGGCTCCATTACCTTTACCATCATCCAGCTCAATTCTGTCTGGACGGTTCTGGTGGGTGTCCTCATTTTCCGGGAGATCGATTTCCGGAAAAACTGGCAGCGGATCACAGCCGGACTTGTCTGCGCTGTCGTCGGCATTATCCTGCTTTTGTTTGCCTGACGTTTCTTTCCTGCGAACCTGCTCCTCGCTCCTGCGTTCTCACGGTACGGTCCGGCAGCACGATCCGGATCCGGGTTCCAAGCTCCTGCCTTGAGGTGACTTCAAAATATCCCCCGTGTTTGTCCACGATCCATTTTGAGATCGAAAGACCCAGACCGGTGCCTTTGTATTTGCGGACTTCATCCGAACGATAGAACCGGTCGAACATATGCGCCACATCCGCCTCCGCCATACCGATGCCGTTGTCCTGCACCTGCAAATAGGAAGATCTTCCGGCTCTCCCGACGCTCAGGAGGATCTCGTCATTTTCCCTGGTATATTTGGCGGCATTGTCCACCAGGATCCGGACCGCCTGTTTCAAAAGCCCCGTATCCGCCTGTACGACGATATCCTGCTCCGGCGGCGTATATCTGTAATGATGGTTTTCGTCGATCATCAGGGATTCTTCGTAGATCTCCTGCATCAGACCGGACAGGGAGGTCTTCTGAAGCTGCAGCGCCGTGCGGCCGCTGTCTCCCCGGGCAAGGAAGAGGAGTTGTTCCACAAGGTGCTTCATGTGGGAAGATTCATTTTTGATGGCAGTGATGGATTCTGTCAGGACTTTTTCATCCTCCGTTCCCCAGCGGTCCAGCATATTGGCGTAGCCTTCGATGATGGCGATAGGAGTGCGCAGTTCATGGGAGGCATCGTTGACAAACCGGGCCTGCTGCTGGTAGCTTTCCCGGATACGGGTCAAAAGATTGTTCATGGCCGTTTCCACTCCGGCCAGATCGGAGTCGCCAAAGGAAAGCGCCTGCATTTCCTCCGGATCGATATGGGTGATGGCGTCTTCCAGGATCTGGTATTTGTCTTCCGAGAAATTCAGTTTTGAAAGTTCTTCCGCCCTTAAGGCCAGTTCGTTGATGGGCCGCAGGATCTTGCGGATCTTGACGCTTTCCTTGTGCCAGGACAGCAGTATATTGATCAGGCGGAGTACGAACAGTGCTGCTACCGGCACCAGAACGATCAAACCTGCCGGCAGGACCTGCGCCGCCATCCGGATCGCCTGCTGCGGATCCTGCACATAATAATACAACCCCCAGATCCTGATATCTTCCCGGATCCAGCTGATCTCCTCCAACGAAAAGCTCCTGTACCGGTCCCAGGCAAGGCTCCCGAACGTCTTCAGTTCCTGATAGATGACAAATGCCAGAAAACACAGCAGCAAGATCCCCAGAGTCACCGCAATGATGCTGCCCAGCTGTCTGCGGGCAGAATGAAAATGCAGTTTCCGGGTAATAGAGGTCATCCGGACCGTCTGCCGCTGCCTGCGGGAGGATGCCTTCCCGGGCGTCTGCCTATTCCGACTTGATGACATAGCCCACTCCTCTTACCGTCTGGATCATCCGGACTCCGAAGACCTCATCGATCTTGGAACGGAGGAACCGGATATAGACGTCCACCACGTTGGTCTCCCCCACATAATCATATCCGCAGACCTTTTCCAGCAGTGTGTCCCTGGAGAGCACGATATCCTGATTCAAAAGCAGTGTTTTCAGCATCAGAAACTCCCGATTGGTCAGGGTGATCTCTTTGCCGTCCCAGGTTACCCGGTGCCTTCTCTCATCCAGCACCAGCGCTTTCCAGGAGTAAACGCCTTCTTCCCGGGAGGCTGCAGCAATGCGGGACGGACCGCCAGCCGCTTCAGCCGCTGCAGGAGTTCCGCTTCCGGCTGCTCCATAGGACGCCACCGGGTGTAGTTTCAGCGCAACCCGGATCCTGGCCAGCAATTCTTCGATGGCAAACGGTTTCGTGATATAATCCACGGCACCCGCATCCAGTCCTGCTACCTTGTCCATCACTGCATCCCGGGCGGTCAGAAGGATCACCGGCGGCGCATTTTCAGGACCCAGGCGGCGCAGGACTTCGATCCCGTTGATCCCCGGCAGCATGATGTCCAGCAGGATCAGATCAAATCTCTCAGAAGCAGCAAGAGCCAGGGCGGCTCTCCCGTCCCCGGCTTTGCTGACTGTATACCCTTCATGAAGCAGCTCCAGTTCAATGAACCTGGCCATGCTCTCTTCATCTTCTACGATCAGAATCTTTGCACTCATTTGAAATCATTCCTGACTTTATCCGCAAACTCTGTTGCTGCATCCGATGCTTTATCCATCACTTCATTGACGCTGTCCATACTGTCCCGGCCCCGGAAGGAATAATGGAATCCCAGGAACAGCAAAACGATCAGTGTTATAATGGTAAAGAAGAACAGGAAGATCAGCGCTGCCAGCACCACCAGTAGAGGAAGCACTACAATTTCCCGGCCGTCTTTGCTGATCACGAAATAGTTCCCGGTGAAAAATCTCCAGACCCTCTTCACACCGTTTTTGAACCGGCTGCCGGCGGAGTTTTCCTTTTCTTTATCCGTGGATTCCTTCACCTTTTCGCTGACGGAACTGTAGGTGGGCTGATCTTCGTATTTGGTAGAATGCACAGACTCCGAAGGTCCCTTGACCTTGCCGTGCTTCTCCAGCCAGATCATGGCATCCAGGATATCTCCCTGGGCGGCTTCCAACGCCTGCTTCGCCTCTTCAAAAGTTACGTTTGCATGCTCTCTCAGTTTTTCAATCTTTTCAAAATCTGTCATGTCACACCTCTTTCTTATTGGACGCTCACTGCGTTTTTTCTTTTACGGTGTGAAGGATACAGAACTACTCTTAAACCGTCCTTTAAGAAAGATTAAAATTACATTAAAAACTGCAGCCTTGATCACTGCATGCCCAGCCATTCTTCCCTGGTCATTAAACTCACATGCCCGGTCCTGGTTTCGTGCATCAGCGGCACTTCAAGATCATGCGTTGTCCACTGGTAGCGGAAGCCGCATTTTTCCTGCACCCGCCGGGACTTGTTATTGCCTTCGTAATATCCGATCCAGACTTTCTGCATGCCGCAGTCCTCAAAGGCGTGACGGAGCATTTCCCGCACCGCTTCCGGCATGATGCCCTGTCCCCAAAAAGGTTTTGCGAGCCAGTATCCCATCTCGCATTCATCCTCCCGGTCCGTCATGTCGGTGTGGCCCTTCAGTTTCAGTTCAATGGTACCGATGGCCCGTCCGTCTTCTTTCAGGCAGATGGCATAATTCTCAGGGGCACTCAGCACATGCCTGATCACATCCCTGCTTTCCTCGATGCTCTGATGCGGGGGCCATCCGGCGATAGGACCCACTGCCGGATCGCTGGCATAGTGGAACAGATCCTCTGCATCACTGTCCGTCCAGCGGCGAAGGAGCAGCCGCTCGGTCTTAAGGATCTTTCGTCCGGTCACCTGATACCCTGCTTCTTCCAGGACCTGAACAGCACGCTCCAGGTCTTTTTGCTTTACCAGGATATAATCGGTGTTGTAGGTCGATACCGCAAACAGACTGATCTGTTGGGAGGCCAGGACATTAGCTATTCCAGCCAGGATCCCGGTCAGGGAAAAATCCAGCACACCTGGGATATAAAACCCCCGCCAGCCGTCCTCCCGCTCAGTCACATCCGC
>JAFWOB010000005.1 GCA_017510065.1 Parasporobacterium sp. | reverse complement strand
CCTGGGATTTTTTTATAAAGCAGTGAATACCATGGATTCCATGGTTGGATATAAAAATGATAAGTATCTGTACTTCGGACGGACAGCGGCACTGCTGGATGACGTGGTGAATTTTGTTCCTTCCAGGATCAGTGCATGGCTGATGATCATTGCCTGCCTTTTCCTGGGGAATGATTTCAGTGCTCGTGATGCCATCCGCATCCATAAAAGAGACTGCCGCAAGCATGCCAGCCCGAACTCTGCACAGACGGAAAGCACTGCAGCAGGTGCGCTGGGAATCCAGCTGGCAGGCGATGCCGTTTATTTTGGCGAAGTACATAAGAAACCATTTATCGGGGATGCCTTAAGACCGGTGGAATATGCAGATATCCGCAGGGTCAATAAATTAATGTACGGTGCGGCAATCCTGGGCGAGGTGATCTGCACAGCAATTATGTGCGTGATTGCTTTTGTATAGAAAGGTAGAAGCGATGTCACACGGTGGAGACCGTTATCGAAATAAAGTGCGGCTGGACTTTTCGGTCAATACCAATCCGGCGGGTGTTTTGGAAAGCGTCAGGCAAAGCCTGATCAATAGCATTTCCAAAGCAGAACACTATCCGGATCAGGAAGCGTCTGCACTCAGGAAAGACTTAGCGGAAGCACTGCAGGTCCGGGGGGATATGCTTCTGTTTGGAAATGGTGCTTCGGAGATCCTGACGGCAGCGGTTCGCGCGGTAAAACCAAAGAATGTGCTCCTTCCGGTTCCGTCATTTTCCGGCTATCAATGGGCGCTCCGGCCGGAGGCTCCAAAGATCCGATATGTCGAAATGGAAGATGATTTCCAGATCACGCAAAAGCTGATCGGAGAGCTGACGGAAGAGATGGATATGCTCTTTCTGACAAATCCGAATAATCCAACCGGGCGGTATATCAGGCATGACCTGCTGGAAGAAATTCTGGATATTTGCCGGGAAAAGAAGATCCTGGTGATCCTGGATGAATGCTTTATGGAGCTCAGTGATGATCCGGAGCATAATACCTGCGTACCGCAGATTGGCCGCTGGCCGAATCTGATCATTCTGCGGGCTTTTACAAAGAGCTTTGCGATTCCTGGTGTGCGTCTGGGCTATATGATCTGTGCGGATACGGCGCTGAATGAAAAGATCCGTCAGATGCTGCCGGAATGGAATCTTTCTGTGATGGCACAGGATGCAGGTGTAGCTGCTCTCAAAGAGATAGGAACATTGAAAGAGGCCAGAGAGCAGATCATAAAAGATCGAACCTATCTAAAAGAACAATTAGAGGAAGCAGGCATGCAGTGCACCCCATCCAACGCCGGGTTCCTGCTGCTGAAGAGTCCTCGTGAAGATTTATACGAAAAGCTTCTGGAAAAAGAGATCCTGATCCGGGACTGCTCAGATTATCAGGGGCTTTCAAAAGGTTATTATCGTGTTGCAGTAAGACCAAAAGAAGAAAATGAAGAACTGATCCGCGCGGTCAGAGATATCATTAAGGAGAAATGATGAAAGAAATTGAGTTTGTCAAACCGGAAGATATTGAAAAAAGAAGTTTTGAGATCATTGCAAAAGAACTTGCTGAAAAAGGGATCTCCCTTCCTGCAGAGCAGGATATGATAACACGCCGTGTCATCCATACCAGCGCAGATTTTGAGTATGCACATACTTTGACCTATTCTGAAAATGCTGTGGCAATTGCGAAAGAACTGTTGAAGAACGGGGCGGATATCGTGACCGATACCAACATGGGTCTTTCCGGTGTGAACAAAACAGTACTGGCGCAGTTCGGTGGAACGGCACACTGCTTTATGGCAGATCCGGATGTGGCAAAAGAAGCAAAGGAGCGCGGCGTTACCCGTGCAACTGTCAGTATGGAACGTGCGGCAGCGATTGAAAAACCAGTCATCTTTGCCATTGGCAATGCGCCTACGGCATTGATCTCTATTTATGAAAAAATGCAGACCTCTGACTGGAGACCGGCGTTTATCATCGGTGTCCCGGTCGGATTCGTGAATGTAGAAGCATCCAAGGAATTGTTCCTGGATACAGATGTTCCATATATTATCAACCGCGGAAGAAAAGGCGGAAGCAATGTGGCAGCAGCCATCTGCAACGCCCTTCTGTAT
>JAFWOB010000154.1 GCA_017510065.1 Parasporobacterium sp. | reverse complement strand
CGATTATGAAGGGGAAGAGACCGTTGTGGAATACAACATGACGGTGGATGACGGAGAGTAGATCTTCAGAAGAAACAGAAAGTATCAGTTTCAGGCCCGGCTCTGCCGGGCTTTTTTATCGTTGACGTTTGACTGTGCCTACCTGCCTATTGTATAAATAGGTGGATGGGCGTATAGTTTCATCATCATTCAGAATGAAACAGGGGGAAGAAAAAGATGGCATCTGTCGTAGCAGTTTGTATCAGTGAGAAAAAAGGAACCGTAAAGCATCCGGTGGAAAGCATCGAAGTGAAATGCAATCTGGGGATTCCCGGTGACGCCCATGCAGGAAACTGGCACCGGCAGATCAGTCTTCTGGCGTCGGAAAGCGTGGATAAAATGAAAGAACGGTTTCCGGATATTCCTATAGGAGCCTTTGCGGAAAATATTCTCACGGAAGGGATCGAGCTGTCGACGCTCCCGATTGGAACGAAGCTCTCTGTCGGAAACAGCCTGCTGGAGATCACGCAGATCGGCAAGGAATGCCATCAGGACTGCGCGATCAGGCAGCAGGTCGGGGATTGTGTGATGCCCAGGGAAGGGGTCTTCGCGATCGTCCTCAGGGAAGGCACGATCAAAAGCGGAGACAGGATCCGCATCGATGAGCAGACAGACGGCAGAGCTTCACGGAATAAGCTATAAGAACACCGGGCAACTGCCGGCTGTGACAAGGTGTTCTTAAATCTAGTCTTATTGCAAAAAGAGAATACAGGGTGTTCTTTTTTCAGTCTTTTTTGTATATGAGAATACAAAGTGTTCTTTATTTCAACATTCTTAATATTTAAGAACTGCCGAGGTATTCTTTAATCCTCGGATATGCTCATATGAGAATATTTTATATTCTTTTATAAGGCAAATCTAAAAATAAAGAACACTTGACCTGTTCTTTAAAAATGAAAAACGGCTGTGCAAGAACACATTGTGTTCTCATATATGAAAAATCCCGATTTGAGAACAGGGGGTGTTCTTAAATCGGGAGAAAAGCGAAAAAGAGAACACATTACATCAGGCTTAGTCTGCTTTCCGGATGCTGATGTCGCCGGATGCGGTGGAGATCGTCATCTGCCCCGTTCCATTTCCTAAAGCATATGTTTTGCCATCCATCAACACAGGAAGCTGGGAGGTAAAATCGCCGCTGGCGGTATTCACAGTAATTGTCAGGTCTGCATCTTCGGACAGCGCTGCGGTGACATCGCCGCTGGCAGTGGAGATGGAAGCTTCTTCCGGAGCTTTTGCCAGGGCGGCATAGACCTCGCCGCTTGCGGATTTTATGGAAAGATCCGTGGCCTCACCGGCCTTGAGCGTGATCTCTCCGGAGGAAGTATCTGCAGCAAACTGCCCGGCAGTTTGCAGTGTTACAAAAAGGTCGCCGGAGGATGCATCGGCCCGGACGGCTTTTGCGGTTTCCAGACTGGCGGTGATATTGCCGGAAGAGCTGGAAAAGGCCGCATTTTCCATTTCACCGTTCAACGAAAGCGTCATGTCGCCGGAGGAGGCGGAGAAATCCGCGCTGGCGGCACACAGCGTGTCGGTCGTCACATCGGCCGAAGCAACCGAAACATTCAGGGAGTCAAGCACCAGATCTTCCGGCAGAGTAACGGTGAGGGAGCGGTTGTTATTTCCAAGGAGAAATCCGAAAATCCCCTGGATGATGGAATCTCCGTATTTGATCCGCAGCGTTGTGCCGTCCAGCTGCCAGCGGACTTTCTGGTCGTCGGACAGCTCTGCGCCGGACGTTTCGGTGATCAGGATCTCCTGTCCGGATCCTGTTTTCAGGAATACATCGATATCCGGAGATTCGATTACAAGGCTGGTGACTTCTTCCGCGATGCGCGCATCGCCCACAGACCAGTCATCTGTGCCCCGGGCAGAGGCGGGAACTGCACTCAGTCCGGTCAATAATACCAATACAAGCAATCCTGTAACGATCAAAGCCATTATTCTTTTCATTTTTTCTTACCTCTCAAAATACTTATTATGATCAGAACGATCCCGCAGAGCAGTCCGGCAAAAAGGACCAGCCATCGGATATTATCTTCCAGGGTCGTGTAACTCCAGTGAAACAGGGACAATCCGGGCCATACCGCGGTGCGGCCCGCTGCCATATCTGCGATCGTGTCCGAGATAAACAATGCGAATCCCAGGAACATGCAGCAGATCCCGGCTCTTGCAAGCCTTCTAAGGGGCAGATACCGAAGGATCACAAAGACGATCCAGGCGGGGATCATCACGCACAGCGAGATCGTAAGCGCCAGCCGGGGATAGCCCGGCGTTCTGACAAACAGCCCGATGCAGACCATCATCAGCAGGTACAACACAGTATCGACAGCCATGCACAAAAGGCCTTTTTTGTTCCGGACGTGGTTCCGGACCGGGCGGCTTTTTACGACGAAGGGCAGGAAGACCACGGACAGTCCGAACAAGGAAGCCGACGCTGCTACGAAGAACCAGTTTCCACCCGAATATAAACAGCAGACTCCCAAAAGAAGCATCAGGGCGGCACTGGACAAGCCCAGGGTCCACAGGCATTTGTGCGATGGCATCATAAGCGGCGTGATGATCAGGGACGCCGCCATAAGAAGCGATACCAGGACCACGAAAAACCATCCCATTCCGGTGCCCTGCGCCAGGTTCACGATCAGGCAGATCACTACAGGGATCATCAGGATACCGGCCACGATCGCACCGGCGAAAGCGGATCTTCGCTTAAAAAAGGCGGCTTGTCTTTGTACCACTCCGGCCGTTTCGGTTCGGAGCTGTGTTTCAATCTCATTGTTATGCAGCTGCTGCCACATGCGGGAACAGGACGGACAGCTCTTCAGGTGTTCCGTGACCATCTGCCTGCTGGCATCGCTGCAGATCCCGTCAAGGTAAAGCGGCAGCAGATCCTGAACGATGTCACAAGTTTTATTCATTATGTTCACCTAACCTTTCCTGTATTTTCAGTCGAGCCCGATGATAGGTAACCCTGGCCCAGGATTCTGTCTTTCCGAAGATCTGGCTGATCTGGAGGAATGACAATTCTCCGAACACTCTCAGTTCAAATACTTCCCGGTAGGGCTCTTCCATGCAGTGGAGGGTCTTGTGGATCAGGAAGGACATTTCCCTGTCGGATACAGCAGCTTCCAGGTTGATCCCGGAATCCAGGTCCGGCGGGAATTCCTGCTTTTTCGCATTCTTCCTTGTTTCGTCGATCAGCAGGTTTTTGGCAATGGCGCACAGCCATGTCATTTCCCCGGACTCTCCCCGATACGCCGCGCGGTCCGCTGTGAGTGCCCGGTAAAATGTTTCCTGCGTGATCTCTTCGGCAAGATCTTTGTTTCCGGCAAGAGACATCACGAAAGAAAACACCTGCATATAATAGGTGTTGTAGAGTTTCTCGCCGGTGACCTTATCCACAGACCATCCTCCTTTCCTGAAATGATTTGGTTCCTTTTTTCGGACTCATCGATTAGACGGACTCGGATCCGATTCGTTACAAAAATTTTTTAAAAAAGTATAGTCTTTTTTCAAAGGTGCGGCAATCGGCATTGCGAAACCCGGAAATCCTTTGTAACTTTTCGCAGGTTTTTTCCGTCTAATAAGTGTAAGATGAATGAAAGGACGCTTTTATGAAATCGTACACCCT